>NZ_JBPKJK010000090.1:0-35782 GCF_051756985.1 Saccharothrix sabaoui | reverse complement strand
TGCGGAAGCCCTCATGCCCGCCGCGCGGCGACCGCACCGCGCTGCTGGGCCTCGACGGGGGCCGGGGCCGGTAAACCCGGCGACCGTACCCCGGTTGATCTTCTAACCTGGACGCATGGCTGAGGACCTGGTCGTGACGCGGACGCTGGTGGTGCCGGCGACCGAGTTGAGCGAGCGGTTCTCGCGCTCGTCCGGTCCCGGCGGCCAGGGCGTCAACACGGCGGACAGCCGGGTCGAGCTGTCGTTCGACCTGGCGTCCTCGCCCTCGGTGCCCGGCTGGCTGAAGAACCGGATGCTCGGCCGGCTGGAGAAACGGCTGGTGGACGGCGTGCTGACGGTCGTCGCCAGCGAGCACCGGGCCCAGTTGCAGAACCGCGTGGCGGCACGGGAGCGGCTCGCGCGAATCCTGCGCGACGCCGCCGCCGCGCCGCCCCCGGTGCGCCGGGCGACCAAGCCGACCAGGGGCTCGCAGGAGCGCCGGATCGCGGAGAAGAAGCGCCGGGCGCAGACCAAGCAGGGGCGGGGTCGCGGCGGCAACTGGGACTAGCGACCGCAGCGGCGATGAGAACCGGTGTCGGGAACCGGTCAGACCCGCCACACGTACAGGCGTTCCGGCCGTCCCGTCCCGCCGTACTTCAGCTTCACCTCGGCCCGGCCGGCGTTCACGAAGTGCTCCAGGTACCGCCGCGCCGACACCCGCGCCAGCTCGGTGGCCTCGGCGCACTCCGACGCCGACACGCCCTCCGGCCGCGCCCGCAGCACCCGCTCCACCAGCGCCGCGGTCTGCGCCGACAGCCCCTTGGGCAGCACGGGCGCGCTGGGCGGCCTACCGCCGAACACCTGGTCCACGTCGGCCTGCCCCGCCGACGACAGCTGCTCCAACCGCCGGTCGAGGGCGGCGAAGTGGGCCAGCTGGTCGCGCAGCGCCGCGTACTCGAACGGCTTGATCAGGTAGTGCAGCACCCCGCCGCGCATGGCGGTGCGCACGGTCTCCACGTCGGTCGCCGCGGTGATCACGATGACGTCGACGTCGTCGGCCGGTCCGCGCAGCTCGCGCAGCACGCTCAGCCCGTCGACGTCGGGCAGGTACACGTCGAGCAGCACGAGGTCGGGGCGCAGTTCGCGCACGAGCCGCAGCGCGTCGGCGCCGGTGTGGGCGACGCCGACGACCTCGAAGCCGGGTGTCCGCGACACGTACCCGCTGTGCACCTTGGCGACCATGAAGTCGTCGTCGACGACGAGCACCCTGATCACGCGACCACCTCCGGCACGGCGGGCAGTCGGGCGGTGAACGCGGCGCCGTCCACCCGCACGGACCCGCCCCGCCGCAGGCACGTCTGCCGGGTGAGCGCGAGCCCGAGCCCGCGCTCGCCCTGCTCGGCGGCCTTGGTGGTGAACCCGTGCCGGAACACTTCCTCGGCGAGTTCCGGCGCTACGCCCGGCCCGGAGTCGCGCACGACGACCAGCACCCCGCCGTCCGGCACCCCGTCGCCCGGCACCCCGTCGTCCGGCACGCCGTCCGAGGACCTGACCAGCACCTCGATCCACCCGTCGCCGCCGGACAGGGCGTCGAGGGCGTTGTCGACGAGGTTGCCGATGACGGTGACGAGGTCGGTGGACAGCTCCTCGTCGACCGGTCCGAGTGAACTCGACGGGTCCATCCGCAGGCCGACGCCGCGTTCGGCGGCGAGGCTGGACTTGGCGACGAGCAGCGCGGCGACGGCGGGGTCGGCGACGGCCGCCGCGACCTCGGCCCGCCACGCGCCCTGGGCGTGGCTGAGCCGGCTGATGAACCCGCGCACCTCCTCGTACTCGCCCAGCTCGACCAGGCCGGCGATGGTGTGGAGGCGGTTGCTGAACTCGTGGGCCTGGGCGCGGAGGGTGTCGGTGGCGTGGCGGGTGGCGTCCAGCTCGTCGCGGAGGGTCATCAGCTCGGTGCGGTCGCGCAGGGTGACGACGGCGCCGTGCGCGTCGAGCGGCACGTGGTTGAGGGTCAGCACGCGGCCGCCGGTGAGGGCGAGCTGGTCGACGCCGGTGGCGCGGCCGGTGAGCACGTCGCGCAGCCGCTCGTCGAGGTCGAGGGACGCCACGGAGCGCCCCACGGCGTCCCGGGGCAGCGCGAGCAGCGTCCGCGCGTGGTCGTTGACCAGCGTGATCCGGTGCTGCGGGTCGAGCGCGACGACGCCCTCCTTGATGCCGTGCAGCAGTGCCTCCCGGTACTCGACGAGCGCGGTGATCTCGTGCGGCTCCAGGCCGAGCGTCTGGTTCTTCACGCGCCGGGCGAGGAGCAGCGACCCGGTGACGCCGATGACCAGCGCCACGCCCAGCAGCCGCAGGGCGTTGTCGGGTGAGTCCAGCACACCCTCCCAGAAACCCGGTGCCCGCTGCCCGGCGGCGACCAGGCCGACGACCGCGCCGTCGTCGCCGATGACGGGCACGGTGGCGGTGGTCGCGCCGCCGAGTTCGCCGACCCACGACCGGCCGCGCGGGGCGGTGCTGTCGCCGATGTCCAGGAGCGTGCCCACCTGGCCGGGGTCGGGGGAGGTCAGGACCTCGCGCGCCGGGTCGGTGATGATCACGTAGCTGGCGCCGGACAGGCTGCGGGCGCTTTCCGCGAACGGGGCGAGCACCTGGTGGGTGCGCCGTTCGGGGTCGACCAGGGAGGCCCGCACGCCGGCGGTCGCGGCCACGTCCTCGGCGACGGAGAGCATCCGGCGTCCCTCGGTCGTGCGGAAGTTGGCCCCCGCCTGGACGACGGACAGCACGCCGACCGCGCACAACAGCGCCACGACCACCACCAGTTGCCACGCGAGCAGCTGGCGGGCGAGCGAACCCCGACCTCCCACCAGCACCTCCTACCACGGATCGCGCTCGCGCAGGAGCGGCCGGGGAGCGACCACAAAGACCACAAGAACCCTTAGGCGCGCAAGCGGGACTTCCCTGTTTACACGAGTGCAACATGTCCAACCACGCGGAAGAGAGGTGGGGATCACAGTGAGGGTCCGGAACTGGCTGGCGGTGGGCGCCGCCCTGGCGGTGGTGGTCCTCGTGCCCCCGCTGCTCACGTCGAACGCCGACAGCGGCACGGCGTCGCTGCGCAGCCTGCGCGTGCTGGTGCCGAACGCGCCGGGCGGCGGCTACGACGTCACCGCGCGCACGGCGGCGAAGGCGATGGAGGACGCGGAGCTGATCCGCAACGCGGAGGTGTTCAACCTGCCCGGCGCGGGCGGCACGGTCGGTCTCGGCCGCACGGTCAACGAGCGCGGCAACGGCAAGCTCGTCATGTCGATGGGCCTGGGCGTGGTGGGCAGCGTCTACACGAACAAGGCGCCGTCGTCGCTGCTGGACACCACGCCGATCGCGAAGCTCATCGAGGAACCGGACATCGTCGTGGTCGGCAAGGACTCGCCGTACCGGTCGCTGGCCGACCTGGTCTCGGCGTGGAAGGCGGACCCGGGCGCGGTGCCGGTGGGCGGCGGTTCGTCGCCGGGCGGGCCGGACCACCTGGCGCCCATGCTGATCGCGAAGGCCGTCGGCCTGGACCCGCGCACCGTGAACTACGTGCCGTTCGACGGCGGCGGCGAGCTGCTGGCGTCGGTGCTGGGCGGCAAGGTCGCGTTCGGCGTGTCGGGCGTCGGCGAGTACCGCGACCAGATCGAGGCCGGGCAAATCCGGGTGCTGGCGGTGACCAGCGGCGCACGGCTGTCCGGTGTGGACGCGCCGACGCTGCGCGAGTCCGGTGTGGACGTCGAGTTCACGAACTGGCGGGGCGTGGTCGCGCCGCCGGGCATCGCGGACACCGACCGGGCGCGGCTGGTGGACCTGTTCACCGACCTGCACGCCACGCCGCAGTGGCGGGAGGCGGTGGCGCGCAACGGCTGGACCGACGCGTTCGCGCCCGGTGACGAGTTCGGCGCGTTCCTGCGCGAGGAGAACGACCGGGTGGCGAGCGTGCTGAAGGAGTTGGGGCTGGCATGAGCGGGACCGAGGCGCGCGAGGCACCGGGGACGGGCGGACCGGACGCGCCCGAGGCATCGGGCACGGGCGGGACGGACACGCGTGAGGTGCCGGGAACGGGCAGGACCGACGTGCGCGAGGCGTCGGGTGGGAGCTGGTGGCGCGGGCACTCGGAGCTGGGCGTGTCGGCGGTGCTGGTCGCGCTGGGCGTGCTGGTGCTGGTGGACGCGATCCGCATCCACACCGACTTCGCGCAGCGCGGCCCGGTGGGCCCCAAGGCGGTGCCCGTGGTGGTGGGCGTCGGGCTGCTCGTGGTGGCGGCGCTGCTGGCGCGGGACGTGCTGCGCGGCGGCCGGGGCGAGGCCGAGGGCGGCGAGGACGTCGACCTGAGCGCGCCCGCCGACTGGCGCACGGTGCTGCTGCTGTGCGGGGCGTTCCTGGCGAACGCGGCGCTGATCGGCGTGGTCGGCTTCCCGATCTCGGGCGCGATCCTGTTCTGGGGTGCGGCCTACGCGCTGGGCAGCCGTCACTTCACGCGTGACCCGCTGATCGCCGCCGGGCTGTCGGTGGGAACGTTCCTCTTGTTCAACAACCTGCTCGGGGTGCCCCTGCCCGGCGGGCCTCTGGTGGGGATGTTCTGACGTGGAATCGTTCAACAACCTCCTCGACGGGTTCGCGACGGCGCTGACGCCGACGCACCTCGCGCTGGCCGCGCTGGGCGTGCTGCTGGGCACGGCGATCGGCGTGCTGCCGGGCATCGGGCCGGCGATGGCGGTGGCGCTGCTGCTGCCGGTGACCTACGGGCTGGACCCGACGGGCGCGTTCATCATGTTCGCGGGCATCTACTACGGCGGCATGTTCGGCGGCTCGACCACGTCGATCCTGCTGAACACACCGGGCGAGAGCGCGGCGGTGGTGGCGGCCATCGACGGCAACCCGATGGCCCGCAAGGGCCGCGGCGCGCAAGCGCTTGCGACCGCCGCAATCGGCCACTTCATCGGCGGGATCATCGGCACGACCCTGCTCGTCCTGCTCGCACCGACCGTGGCGGAACTCGCCGTCGACATCGGCGCGCCCGACTTCTTCGCGATCATGGTGCTGGCGTTCATCGCGGTCACGTCGGTGCTCGGCGCGTCCCGGGTGCGCGGTTTCGCGTCGCTGCTCATCGGCCTCGCCATCGGCCTGGTCGGCCTGGACGAGATGACCGGCCAGCAGCGGCTGACGTTCGGCTCGCTGCACCTGGCCGACGGCATCGACGTGGTCGTGGTCGCGGTGGCCCTGTTCGCGGTCGGCGAGTCCCTGTGGGTCGCCGCGCACCTGCGCCGCAAGCCCGTGCTGCCCATCCCGGTGGGCCGCGCGTTCCTGGGCCGCGAGGACCTGCGCCGGTCGTGGAAGCCGTGGCTGCGCGGGCCGTTCATCGGCTTCCCGTTCGGCGCGGTGCCGGCCGGCGGCGCGGAGATCCCGACGTTCCTGTCCTACGTGGCGGAGAAGCGGCTGTCGAAGCACCGCGCCGAGTTCGGCAAGGGCGCCATCGAGGGCGTCGCCGGTCCCGAGGCGACGGCCAGCGCGTCCGCCGCGGGCACGCTCGTGTCGATGCTGACGCTCGGCCTGCCGACCACGGCGGTGGCCGCGGTGATGCTGGCGGCGTTCCAGCAGTACGGCATCCAGCCCGGCCCGCTGCTGTTCGAGCGGGAGTCGCAGCTGGTGTGGGGCCTGATCGCGTCGCTGTTCATCGGCCTGTGCCTGCTGCTGGTGCTGAACCTGCCGCTCGCGCCGGTGTGGGCGAAGCTGCTGCGCATCCCGAGGCCGTACCTGTACGCGGGCATCCTGTTCTTCGCGAGCGTCGGCGCGTACGCGGTGAACGCGGACGTGTTCGACCTGCTGGTGATGTTCGTGGTCGGCGTGCTCGGGTTCGTGATGCGCCGCTACGGCCTGCCGGTGCTGCCCGCGATCATCGGCGTCATCCTCGGCCCGGCCGCCGAGCAGCAGATGCGCCGGGCGCTCCAGCTGTCGGACGGGGCGCTCACCGGCCTGGTCAACACGCCGTTCTCGATCGCCGTGTACGCGGTCGTGGCGTTGTTGCTGCTGTTCCCGCTGGTCAGGAAGCTGACCCGCAGGCCGGAGCCGCCCGTCGAGCCGTCGCCCGAGGTGGAGCGGCCGAAGGTCGACGCCTGAGGCGCTGCCCGGGGCGCTGCCCGAGGCGTTGTCGAGGCGCTGCCCGGGGTGACGCCCGGGTCACGGTGCGGGTGCGGTGGTCGAGCGGACGACGAGGGACGGGTGCAGCAGGTGCCGCACCGGTTCCGCCCGCTCGCCCCGCACCCGTTGCAGCAGCGCCTCGGCGGCGAGCCGGCCGAACTCGTTGCGCGGCTGGTCGACCGTCGTCAGCGACACGTGCCGCAGCGCCGCCAGCGACGTGTTGTCGTAGCCGACCACCGACACGTCGCGCGGCACGCGGTACCCGGCCCCCTCCAGCGCGGAGATCGCGCCGACCGCGTTGACGTCGTTGCACGAGACGATCGCGGTGGGCACGTCGCCCAGCAGCTCCCGCACCGCCCGCGCGCCCGCCGCGTCGGTGTACTCGCTGGGCACGACCCGCGGCGGCAGGCCGTGCGCCGCCATCGCCGCCAGGTAGCCGCGCCGCCGGGACGCCGCCTGGGCGCCCCCGCCGCCGTCGAGGTGCGCGATCCCGCGGTGCCCCAACGACACCAGGTGGTCCACGGCCAGCGCGATGCCGCGCTCGCCGTCGTCGTTGACCGTGTCCACCGTGGCCAGCCGGGACGAGCGGGCGACGAGCACCACCGGCGCCTGGTCGGCCGCCCGGCCCAGGTCCGCCGACGGCACCACCGGCGACAGCAGCGCCAGGCCCGCCGGCCGGAACGACAGCAGGCTGTCCAGCGCGCGCCGCTCCCGCGCCGGGCTGCGCCCGCCGGTGTTGATGATCAGGTCGAAGCCGCGGTCCCGGGCCACCTCGTCCAGGCCGTCCACGACCTCCGCGAAGAACGGGTTGTGCAGGTCGGACACCATCACGCCGAGCACGTGCGACGTGCGGCTGGCCAGCGAGCGGGCCATGGCGTGCGGCGAGTAGCCCAGCTCCCGCGCCGCCCGCAGCACCGCCGCACGACGCTGGTCGCTCACCCTCGGTGACCTTCGCATGACGAGCGAGACCAGGGCGCGCGAGACCCCGGCGCGGGCGGCGACGTCCTCCATGGTGGGTCTTGCCACGGGTGCCTCCTCGGCGCCGCGCCTGCCGGCGGCGAACGCGACCTTGACACCAGTGTGACGCACGCTACAGCATTGGGGCGCTCCAACCAATAGAGCGCTCTAACGGTAGACCGCGTCTACCAGGACGGAGAGCAGCGGAATGCGGATCGGAGTAGCCGGGGTCGGTCGGATCGGCACCATGCACGCCACGAACCTGGCCACCCTCGACGACGTCCACGAGGTGCTGCTGTTCGACCCCGTCCCCGGCCGCGCGGCGGCGGCCTCGGTGCTCCTGCCCGGCACCAGAAGCGTGGACGACCTCGACACGCTGATCACCGCGAGTGACGGCGTCCTGCTGGCCACGCCCACCACCACCCACCCGGCGCTGCTGCGCGCCGCCGTCGCCGCGGGCGTGCCCGCGCTGTGCGAGAAGCCCGTCGCGAGCGACCTCGACGAGATGGCCGCGCTGGTCGCCGACGTGGAGGCGTCCGGCGTGGAGGTGCTCGTCGGCTTCCAGCGCCGGTTCGACCCGGCCGTGTCCGAGCTGCACCGCCGCGTCCGCGCGGGCGAGGTCGGCGACGTCTACCTGGTGCGCGCCCTCGGCAACGACGCCCGGCCGCCCGACCCGTCCTACCTGCCGCAGTCCGGCGGCATCTTCCGCGACCTGCTCATCCACGACCTGGACGCCGTCCCGTGGCTGGTCGGCGAACCCGTCGTCGAGGTCTACGCCTCCGGGTCCGTGCTGGTGGACGAGGCGTTCGCGGCGGCCGACGACGTGGACAACGCCGTGGTGCTGCTGACGTTCGCGGGCGGCGCGCACGCCGTCCTAGCGGGCGGCAGGCACGACCCCGTCGGCTACGACCACCGCATCGAGGTGCTCGGCAGCCGCGACTCGCTCGCCACCGGCCTCGACCCGCGCACCCCGCTCACCTCGCTCGAACCCGACGGGCCGAAGGCCGGCGCCGACGCCTACCCCGGCTTCCCGGAGCGCTTCCACCGCGCCTACCTCAACGAGGTGGCCGTGTTCACCCGCGTCGTCGCCGGCACGGCGGCCAACCCCTCGCCCGTGCGGGACAGCCTGGTCAGCCTGCGGCTGGCCGAGGCGTGCGAGCGGTCCCGGCGCGGTCGCGCGCCCGTGCGCGTCGAGCAGGAGGCCGTCGCGTGAGGCTCGCCGGGGCCCCGATCTCGTGGGGCGTGTGCGAGGTCCCCGGCTGGGGCCGCGTCCTCGACCCCGCCACCGTGCTCGCCGAGATGGCGTCCCTCGGCCTGCGCGCCACCGAACTCGGCCCGCCCGACTACCTGCCCGCCGACCCCCGGGCCCTGCGCGACCTCCTCGCCGGGCACGGCCTCGCGCTCGTCGGCGGCTTCCTCGCCGTGCCGCTGCACACCGGCGACCCGGCCGCCGAGGCCGAGGCCGACCGGGTCGCCGCCCTGCTCGCCGCCGGCGGCGCCGAGGTGCTCGTGCTCGCCGCCGCCACCGGCCTCGACGGCTACGACGACCGCCCCGACCTCACCGGCGACGAGTGGCGCGCCCTCGTCGCCGGCGCCGCGCGGGTCCGCGACCGGGCCGCCGCGCACGGCCTGCGCACCGCCCTGCACCCGCACGTCGGCACGCACGTCGAGCGGGCGGCCGAGGTCGAGCGGTTCCTCGCCGACTCCGACCTGCCGCTCTGCCTCGACACCGGCCACCTCCTCATCGGCGGCACCGACCCCGTCGACCTGGCCCGCCGCCACCCCGACCGCGTCGGGCACGTGCACCTCAAGGACGTGCGGGCCGACGTCGCGGCCACCGTGCGCTCCGGCGCCACGACCTACGCCGACGCCGTCCGGCACGGCCTGTACGCGCCGCTGGGCGACGGCGACGTGGACGTCGCGGCCCTCGTCACCACCCTGCGCGCCGCCGGCTACACCGGCTGGTGGGTCCTGGAGCAGGACACCGCGCTCGACCCCGACGACACCCCGGGCACCCCGAGCACCTGGGCCGCCCAGGGCACCCGGGAAGCCCCGGCCGGCCCGCTGCACGACACCGCGCGCAGCCTCGCCCACCTCGCCACCCTGATCCCCGAACTGGAGCGACGATGACGTCCCCCCGAACGGCGGTGCGCGCCGGCCTCGCCCTGGCCGGCCTCGCGCTGCTGGCCGCGTGCAGCGGCCCCGCCGCCACCAGCACCGACGGCACCGGCACCGGCGCGGCCCAGGCCCCGACCGGTGACCTGCGCGTCGCCGTCATCTCCCACGGCACCGCGGGCGACGCCTTCTGGAACGTGGTGAAGAACGGCGCCACCGACGCCGGGAAGCAGCTCGGCGTCACCGTCGACTACAACTCCGACGGCGACCCCGGCCGCCAGGCCACCCTCGTCGACAACGCCGTGTCCCAGCGGGTCGGCGGCATCGTCGTGTCCCTGGCCAACCCCGACGCGCTCAGGACCTCCGTCGAGAACGCCGTCAAGGCGGGCATCCCCGTCATCACCATCAACTCCGGCTCCGCGCGGTCCGCCGAGTTCGGCGCGCTCGCCCACGTCGGCCAGGAGGAGACCGTCGCCGGCGAGCAGGCCGGCGTGAAGCTCAGGGACGCGGGCAAGCGCAAGCTGCTGTGCGTCATCCACGAGGCCGGGAACATCGGCCTCGACCAGCGCTGCGACGGCGCGCGCACCGGCTTCGGCGGCGACGTCACCACCCTCCAGGTCGACATCAACAACCCCACCGACGCCGAGGCCCGCATCCGGGGCGCGCTCCGGACCGACACCTCCGTCGACGCCGTCCTCGCGCTCAACCCGCAGGTCGCCGGGTCCGCCGTCAACGCCGTCAAGGGCGCCTCGTCGAAGGCCGTCGTCGCCGCGTTCGACCTCAACGCCGACGTCACCGCCGCGATCAAGGCGGGCGACGTGCTGTTCGCCGTCGACCAGCAGCAGTACGAGCAGGGCTACCTGCCGGTCGTGATGCTCAAGCTGTACCGCGACAACGCCAACACCGTCGGCGGCGGCAAGCCCGTGCTCACCGGGCCCGGGTTCGTCGACGGGTCCAACGTGGACGAGGTCGCCGAGTACGCCGAGCGCGGCACCCGGTGACGACCGCGCCCGCCGCGGCCGACGAGCGCACCCGGTCGCGGGGTCCGCTCGACCGGCTCGTCCTCCGCCCCGAGATCGGCTCGCTGCTCGGCGCGCTGCTGGTCTTCGCGTTCTTCTCGGTGGCCACCGAGCGGTTCCTCAGCGTCGGCGGCGTCGCCACCTGGCTGGACGACGCGTCCACCCTCGGCATCATGGCCGTCGCCGTCGCGCTGCTCATGATCGGCGGCGAGTTCGACCTGTCCGCCGGCGTGCTCACCGCCTCCACCGCCCTGGTCACCGCGATCCTGGCGACCCGGCTCGGCTGGAACGTGTGGCTCGCCCTGCTCGCGTCCCTCGTCTTCGCCCTCGGCGTCGGCGCGCTCAACGGGTGGCTCGTCCTGCGCACCGGCCTGCCCAGCTTCATCGTCACCCTCGGCACGTTCCTCGCCCTCCAGGGCCTCAACCTCGGCGTGACGCGCCTGGTCACCGGCACCGTGCAGGTGTCCGGCATGAGGTCCGCGGACGGCTACGCGTCCGCTGGGTTCCTGTTCGCCTCGACGGTCACGATCGGCGGCACGGCCTTCTACGCGTCGATCGCGTGGTGGGTGCTGTTCACGGTCGTCGCCTCCGCGGTCCTGCTGCGCACCCGCTTCGGGAACTGGACGTTCGCCGTCGGCGGTTCCGCGCCGTCGGCGCGGGCGGTCGGCGTGCCGGTGTTCCGCACCAAGGTCGCCCTGTTCACCACCACCGCGTTCGCCGCGTGGGTCGTGGGGTCGATCAACATCCTGCGGTTCACCAGCGTGCAGGCCAACCAGGGCATCGGCCTGGAGTTCCAGTACATCATCGCGGCCGTCATCGGCGGCTGCCTGCTCACCGGCGGGTTCGGCTCGGCGGTCGGCGCGGCGATCGGCGCGCTCATCTTCGGCATGGCCCGGCAGGGCATCGTCTACGCCAACTGGAACTCCGACTGGTTCCAGCTGTTCCTCGGCGTGATGCTGCTCGCCGCCGTGCTCGTCAACAACGCCCTGCGGCGCCGGGCGGAGAGGGTGCGGCGATGAGCGTCCCGCTGATCGAGGTGCGCGGTGTCGGCAAGACCCACGGCAGCGTCGTGGCCCTGCGCGACGTGTCCGCCGTCGTCGACGCCGGCGAGGTCACCTGCGTGCTCGGCGACAACGGCGCGGGCAAGTCCACCCTGATCAAGATCCTCTCCGGCGTGCACCGGCACGACACCGGCGAGTTCCTGGTCTCCGGCGAACCCGTCCGGTTCGGGTCGCCCCGCGACGCCCTCGACCTGGGCATCGCCACCGTCCACCAGGACCTCGCGGTCGTGCCGCTGATGAGCGTGTGGCGCAACTTCTTCCTCGGCGCCGAACCCACCACCGGCGTCGGCCCGTTCCGCTTCCTCGACCGCCGCCGCGCCCGCGAGACCACCAGGACCGCCCTCGCCGGGATGGGCATCGACCTGCGCGACGTCGAGCAACCCGTCGGCACGCTCTCCGGCGGCGAGCGCCAGTGCGTCGCCATCGCCCGCGCCGTCCACTTCGGGGCCCGGGTCCTCGTCCTCGACGAGCCCACCGCCGCGCTCGGCGTCAAGCAGGCGGGCCTCGTGCTCAAGCACGTCGCGCGGGCCCGCGACCGCGGCCTCGGCGTCGTGCTCGTCACCCACAACCCGCACCACGCCTACCCCGTCGGCGACCGGTTCCTGCTGCTCAAGCGCGGTCGCCCGCTCGGCACGCACGACAAGGCGGACATCGGCCTGGACGAGCTGACCCGGCAGATGGCGGGCGGCCCCGAGCTGGAGGCGCTGACCCACGAGCTGCGGGGCACGACCTGATGGGCGCGCCGCCGGAGCTGCTCGCCATCGGCCGGGTGGGCGTCGACCTGTACCCGGAGCAGAGCGGCGTGCCGCTGGCCGAGGTCCGCACGTTCGCGAAGTCCCTCGGCGGGACCGCCACCAACGTCGCCGTCGCCGCCGCCCGCCTCGGCCGGCGCGCCGCCGTGCTCACCAAGGTCGGCCCCGACGGCTTCGGCCCGTACGTGCGGTCCGCGCTCACCTCGTTCGGCGTGTCGGCAGAGTTCGTCGGCACCGCCCCCGGCCTGCGGACGCCCGTCGTGTTCTGCGCCCTCGACCCGCCCGAGGACCCGCCGCTGCTGTTCTACCGCGAACCCCTCGCCCCCGACCTGGCGCTGGAGCCGGCCGACGTGCCGTGGGACCTGGTGGCCGAGGTGCCCCTGCTCTGGGTGACCGGCACCGGCGTCGCCGCCGAACCCGCCCGCGCCACGCAGCGCGCCGTCCTCCGCCACCGCGCCCGCCGGGCGCACACCGTGCTCGACCTGGACCACCGCCCGGCGTTCTGGCCGGACGGCGGGTCCGCGCGCCGCGAGATCGGCTGGATGCTCGACCACGTCACGGTCGCCGTGGGCAACCGGGCCGAGGTGGAGGTCGCCGTGGGCACCGCCGACCCCGACGAGGCCGCCGCCCGCCTGCTGGACCGGGGCGTGGAGCTGGCCGTGGTGAAGAAGGGCGCGGAGGGCGTGCTGGTCGCGACCCGGGCCGGGGCCTGGACCGTGCCGCCGCACCCCGTGGACGTGGTGTGCGGCCTGGGTGCCGGTGACGCGTTCGGCGGCGCCCTGGTCCACGGCCTGCTGTCCGGCTGGGACCCGCCGCGGACCGCGCGGTACGCCAACGTGGCCGGCGCACTGGTCGCGGGCAGGCTGGCGTGCGCGGACGCCATGCCCACCGCGCGCGAGATCGAGGAGCACCTGTGACACCGGGAGGTCCACGCGTGGAGCTGCACCGACCGCTCGGGAGCCTGGCCCGCGGCGGGCACCCCGTCGAGCTGACGCCCGACGACGCCGGGTGGGAGCGGGTCGCGCTGCGGGTGCTGCTGCTCCACGCCGGCCGGGAGCTGACCGTGCGCACGGGCGGGTTCGAGGCGTTCGTCCTGCCCCTGTCGGGCGGCTGCGCGGTCGAGGTCACCGCGGCGGACGGGGCCGTCGAGCGGTTCGACCTGGTCGGCCGGGAGTCGGTCTTCACCCGGGTCACCGACTTCGCCTACGTCGGCCGGGACTCCGAGGTCCGCCTGTCCACCCGCGACGGCGTCGAGGTCGCCCTCCCGATGGCCCGCTGCGAACGCCCGCTGCCGCCCCGCTACGGCCCGGCGGAGGACGTGCCCGTCGAGGTCCGGGGCGCGGCCGGCGCCACCCGCCAGGTCACGAACTTCGGCGTCCCCGGCGCCTGGGACCACGCCGACCGCCTGATGGCCTGCGAGCTGATCACCCCGGACGGCAACTGGTCGTCCTACCCGCCCCACAAGCACGACGGCACGTGCGACGTCGCCAACGAGGAGGTCTACTACTTCCGCGTCGCCGGCCGCGACCAGGTCACGCCGTCGCGCGAGGGGTTCGGCCTGCACCGCACCTACACCGACGACGGCGCGCTCGACGAGGACGTGGTCGTCCGCGACGGCGACGTCTTCCTCGTCCCCCGCGGCTACCACGGTCCGTGCGTCGCCGCCCCCGGCTACCCGCTGTACTACCTGAACGTGTTGGCCGGTCCCGGCCCGACGAGGTCGATGGCGTCCTGCGACGACCCCGCCCACTCCTGGGTCCGCGACACCTGGGCCGCGCAGCCGACCGACCCGCGCTGCCCGGTCACCACCGCCAGGGGGAGGCGCCGGTGAGGCTCACCACCGCCCAGGCCCTGGTCCGCTGGCTGCTCGCCCAGCGCACCGAACTCGACGGCGGCGCCGCGGCCCCGCTGTTCCCCGGCGTCTTCGCGATCTTCGGCCACGGCAACGTGCTCGGCCTCGGCACCGCCCTGGAGGAGGTCGAAGATCACCTGCCCGTGTGGCGCGGGCACAACGAGCAGGGCATGGCGCTGGCCGCCGTCGGGATCGCCAAGGCCACCCACCGCCGCCAGGTCGGCGTCGCCACCTCCTCCCTCGGCCCCGGCGCGCTGAACATGGTCACGGCCGCGGGCGTCGCGCACGCCAACCGCCTGCCGCTGCTCCTGCTGCCCGGCGACGCGTTCACCAGCCGCGCGCCCGACCCCGTCCTCCAGCAGGTCGAGCACTTCGGCGACCCGACCACCACGGTCAACGACGCGTTCCGGCCGGTCAGCCGCTTCTTCGACCGCATCACCCGCCCCGAGCAGCTCCTGAACGCCCTCCCGCAGGTCGCCCGCGTCCTGACCGACCCGGCCGACTGCGGCCCGGTCACCCTCGCCCTCCCGCAGGACGTGCAGGCCGAGGCGTTCGACTTCCCGGACGCCCTGTTCGCCCCGACCACCCACCGCCCGCACCGCCCGCGCCCCGACGCCCGCGCCCTGGGCGAGGCCGCGGACGTGCTGAGGAGGGCGGAACGGCCGCTGCTCGTCCTCGGCGGCGGCGTCCGGTACTCGCGCGCCGCGGGCCGGGCCGTGCGCTTCGCCGAGCGGCACGGCGTCCCGGTCGTGGAGACCACCGCCGGCCGCACCCTCGTGCCGCACGACCACCCGCTGCACGCCGGCCCGCTCGGCGTCACCGGCTCGTCCTCGGCGAACGCCCTGGCCGCCGAGGCGGACGCGGTGCTCGCCGCCGGCACGCGGCTCCAGGACTTCACCACCGCGTCGTGGACGGCGTTCGCCCCCGGCGCCGCCCTCGTCGCGCTCAACGCCGCCCGCTTCGACGCGGTCAAGCACGGCGCGCTGGAGCTGGTCGCCGACGCCGACGAGGGCCTGCGGGAGCTGACCGACGCCCTGGGCGACTGGCGGGCCGACCCCCGGTGGACGGCGCGGGCCGCGCACGAACGCGCGAGGTGGGACGCGTACGTCGACCACCTGCGCGCCCCGTCCGGCACCCCCTCCGGCGCCCCGTCCGGCACGCCGACGTACGCGCAGGTCGTGGGCGTGGTCAACGACCTGTCCGGGCCGGCCGACTACGTGCTGACGGCGTCCGGCGGCCTGCCGGGCGAGCTGGTCGGCGGCTGGCGCGCGGTCGGCGAGGCCACGATGGACGTCGAGTACGGGTTCAGCTGCATGGGCTACGAGCTGGCGGGCGCGTGGGGCGCGGCGATCGCGCGCACCGGGGGCGTGGTGACCACCCTGCTCGGCGACGGCTCGTACCTGATGCTGAACTCCGAGCTGTTCTCGGCGGCGTTCGCCGGGCACGGCTTCGTGGCCGTGGTCTGCGACAACGACGGCTACGCGGTGATCGACCGGCTCCAGCGGGCGCAGGGCGGGGCCGCGTTCAACAACCTCTACGCCGACGTCCGCACCCGGCACGCCGAGCCGCCGCGCGCCGACTTCGCCGCGCACGCCGCCGCCCTGGGCTGCGCGGTGTTCCGGGCGGACGGGGTCGACGACCTCCGCACCGCCTACCTCGACGCCCGTGCCGCGGCGGCGGCCGAGCACCGGCCGGCCGTGGTCGTCGTCCGCACGCACCCGTCGTCGTGGACGGACGCGGGCGCCTGGTGGGAGGTCGGCGTGCCCGAGGTCGCCCACCGGCCGCAGGTCGAGGCCGCGCGCGGTGAGCTGGCGGAGGGCCGGCGGCGGCAGGTCCGCTACCTGCGCCGGAGCGGCGGAACGGGACCGGGCGGAACTGGACCGGGCGGGTGAGCCGGGTCGGGTGACCCGGGTCGGGTGAGCCGGGTCAGGTGAGCCGGGCGCGGGGCAGCCCCGGGCCCACGTCGTGCAGCACCGCGCGCAGCGCCCGCGCCGCCTCGGGCCTCTCCCACAGCATCGTGTGGATCGACCCCCGCCACTCGGTGGCGAACTCGGCCCGCGCCAGCTCCATCCGGACCCGCGGCACGGCGACGAGCCTGCTGCGGGCCTCCTCCATGCGCTCGCAGACCAGCTCGCACCGGGTGGGGGCGAGCGCCGCGGCCACCCGGGTGCGCAGGTCCGGCCACAGCTCGGTGTCCGCGGCCCCGGCCAGCGCGCCCGCGGTCGCGCCGGCGAGCAGCCTCAGGGGTTCCTCGCGCACCTCACGCCCCCTCGTCCCGGCGGTACCCCGGCCCGAAGTGCGATCCCCGCTGGTCGTTGCGGTCGAAGTTCTGGATCACGTCGGCGCGCTGCGGCGAGGCGTACACGTCCCGGCCGCCCTGGATGACCGTCGAACCGCCCTCGGCCCGCGCGGTCTGGGTGATCCCGCCGGTCGGGGCCGGCGGACCGGCGACGGGCGCCGGCACGGCGTCGTCGGGCACGGCGTCGGGCGCGGCGGTGGCGTCGGCCGGGGCGGCGGGCGGCGCGCCCTCCTCCTCCAGCCGCACGGCGTGCGCGTCGCCCTGCGGTATCCACAGCCACCCGTGCCCGGTGAACGTCTTCACCCGCACCTCGACGCGCCGGAAGTCGGCGGCCCGCAGCGTCGTGTACCCGCCCTGCACGAGCGAGCTGTAGACCACCTCGGACAGCACCACGACCAGGTCGGCGTCGGTCTGCTCCAGCCCGGCGCGGGCGGCCTTGCTGTCCAGCAGCCTGCTGACCAGCACCGAGTCGGCCCCGGGGTAGCCGTTGGCGCCCTCGGCGGTGATGCCGTGGTGGATGGCCATCCGCATCCGGAGCCGGGCGTGCGGCACCCGGTAGGCGTTGACGTGCTCCAGCTCGGACGCCAGGGCGCGCACGTAGCCGTCGACCACGGCGTCCTCGGCCGTGGTGGAGGGCACCACGGCCCACTCCTCGTCGCCCTTGGGCTGCCGGACCCACTGCGACCGGTCGATCCCGGCGGCGGCGCCCGCCCGGTCCAGGGTGCGGACCAGCAGGTCCTGCAACTCGCGCTGGAGCCGGTCGTCGGCCGAGCTGTAGCTCCTCAGGTCGCAACAGACCAGCAGACCGCGCTGGAAGCTCATGGGTTCGACCCTTTCGACGTGCGGGTACGGGAGTGGCGCGACCGCGCGCACGCACGGCCGCGCAGGGTCACTGTGGAGTACGACATCGGCGTCAATCCCGCAGAACTGCGGTTCGGCCTCAGATACCCGCGAATTTCCGCAACCCGGCCAGGTCCGGCACCAGCACGTCACGCCTCAGGTGACTGACCACCACCCCCGCTTTCCGCAGATCGGAGAACGCCTTCTCGGCCGTCCTGGGTTTCATCCCCGCGATGGAGGCGAGTTCGACCTTCGTGAGCGGAATTCCCAGCGTCCACCCGTGCGCTTCTTCCCGGCCGTACGTCTGCACCAATTCGGCGAGCACCCGCGCCACGCGCTCGGCGGCGGGGTGGGACAGGAAATCGCGCCGGCGCTGGTTCGCCCAGCGGAGGCGGTCGTTGATCATTCCGATCAATTCGACGAAAACGTCGTTCCGCCGGTGCAGGAAGCTCATCAGCTCACCGCTGGTGATCAGCTTGGCGACCACGTCGCCGCACGTGACCACGGTGGCGGAGCGGGGCTTCTGGTCGAGCGCGGCCATCTCGCCCACGAGGTCGCCCGCCACCCTGATGGCGAGCAGCGCCGTGTCGCCCGTCTCGTCGGTGGTCTGCACCTTGACCACACCGTCGAGCAGCAGTAGGACGTGAGTGTCTTTCGCGTCTTGCTCGATGACCTCGCGGTCGGCCGTGTACCGCACGACCGTGCCGATGTTCAGCAGCTCTTGGCGGGTGTTCTCCCGGAGGCGGCCCAGCAGGCTGTTGCTGGGCCACGCTGGATCATGTGCGAACGTGGTGGTCGGCATGGGCAGCATGGGGGTCCTGTTACTGTCGTGACCGGCGGGACTTCGAATGGGCCGACCTGCGTCAGGTGGCAAGTGATGGTCTCCCCGAACGTGCTGCGGACAGTACACCCGAATGGGCGTAACTGGCCCCCTCTTGTCCGGCGTTTTGCGTGCCGACCCCCTCGTGAAGATCACGTGCGAATGCACGCGCAATACCGATCCGAATGGAATTGCGCAGCTCCCGCGACGTGAGACGGTCGACACGCGGGGGAACAAGCTGTCCGATCCGGGACCTTGGACCTGTAGACGCGCCGAACGGCCCGTCACCCACCGGACCCCCCGAGGAGCCGCCCCGTGAGCCCGCTGTTCAGCCCGCTGACCCTCCGCTCGGTCACCCTGCCCAACCGGATCGCGGTCAGCCCGATGTGCCAGTACTCGGCCCGCGACGGCCTGCCGAACGACTGGCACCTGGTGCACCTCGGCTCCCGCGCGGTCGGCGGCGCGGGGCTGGTGCTCACCGAGGCGACCGCCGTGCAGGCCGTCGGCCGGATCTCGCCCGAGGACACCGGCCTGTGGAGCGACGCCCACACCGAGGCGTGGCGGCCGGTCGTCGAGTTCGTCAAGGCCAACGGCGCGGTCGCGGGCGTGCAGCTCGCCCACGCCGGGCGCAAGGCGTCCACCTACGCCCCGTTCGCCGAGCGGCGCGGCGGGGTCGCCGACGCGGACGGCGGCTGGACGCCCGTCGCGCCGAGCGCGGAGGCGTTCCACGAGTCGTACCGGCGGCCGGAGGCGCTGGACGCCGACGGGATCGCGCGGGTCGTCGCCGACTTCGCCGCGGCGGCGCGCCGCGCGGTCGAGGCCGGCTTCCAGGTCGTCGAGGTGCACGCCGCGCACGGCTACCTCCTGCACGAGTTCCTCTCGCCGCTCAGCAACCACCGCACCGACGAGCACGGCGGTTCGCTGGAGAACCGCACCCGGCTCACCCGCCAGGTCACCGCCGCCGTCCGGGAGGCCGTGGGCGAGGACGTGCCGGTGCTCGTGCGCATCTCCGCCACCGACTGGGTCGAGGGCGGCTGGACCGCGGAGGACAGCGTCGTGCTGGCGCGCGACCTCGCGGCCCTGGGTGCGGACCTGGTCGACGTGTCCACCGGCGGCAACGTGCCGCAGGCCGACATCCCGACCGGACCCGGGTACCAGGTGCCGTTCGCCGAGACCGTGCGGCGGAAGGCCGACGTGCCCACCGGGGCCGTCGGCATGATCACCGACGCCCGGCAGGCGGAGCAGGTCCTCGCGGACGGCTCAGCCGACCTGGTGCTGCTGGCGCGTGAGCTGCTCCGCGACCCCTACTGGCCGTTGCACGCGGCGCAGCAGCTCGGGGTGCGGCTCAACCCGCCGCGGCAGTACGCCAGGGCGTTCTAGGTGCCCGTGCCAAAGGTCGGGCTGCCGGTGGTGTTCCGGCAGCCCAACCTCTGACAGCGGGTGTTGTGACGCGTCAGCGACGGTAGTCGTCGTATTCGTCGTCCACCGGGTCGTCGAAGCGTTCTTCGCTCCGGCGACCTGCGGCGGACTCGCCGCTGGACAGCTCGCGTTGCAAGGCGTCGACGTCGATGGAGTGAGAGCTGTATTTGAGCTCCCTCGCCACCTTGGTCTGCTTGGCCTTCGCTCGGCCGCGCCCCATGGCTCGACCCCCTCGCACAGGGACGGGGGCGGCCGGGGGAACGGCGGCCCCACTCGTCTCGACAACTAGTTCCTGGTAACTACCGTACCGTGTCGAAGGGGTTCCTCGCGACGCGGTAGGCGTGACACGTGCCGCCAAATCTCACCATGGGAGGATGCGCGGGTGCCTCGACCGTTCGTCGCCTACCTCAGGGTGTACGAACCGCTGTCGGCTCTTGACGCACCGTTGGCCGATCAGGTGCGAAAAGCCCTGGAGAACGGGCCCTTGAGCCGGGCGGACGTCGGCGCGCGGGAACGGGAGCTGTGGTTGCGGTCACAACTCACCCGACCGCGTCGCCTCCTGCCCGGTGAGCGCCCGGACGGCGGCGTCGCGCCCGACGCGCCGTTCGACGTGATGACCATCAGCCCCGCCGAGGTGCCGGGGGAGGTCGGCCCGGGACCCCTGGTCTGCCCGCTGGACCTCCGCGCCCGCTCGGCCGCCGCCCTCATCGGCTTCCTCGCCACCTCCACCGGCCCGCTCCAGGACGAGGCGGTGGCCGTCGAACCGGACGCCGTCCGGGCCCGCGCCGCCGCCGTGATGGCCGAGCTGGCCGGCGGGGCGGTGCACGTCATCTCCACCACCTGGACGGTGCCGCTGCCGTGGTTCGCGCTGGTCGAGCCGGAGGCGCGGCGGATCGTCCTGGCGCCCCGGGACGACCCGGAGCGGCAGGTGTCGTGGCGGGTGGCGATGGCCGACGCGCGGGAGCGGGTGGCGCGGGCGCACCGCGTGGTGTCCGGCTCCCTGGGCGACGAGGGGCCCGCCAAGGTCCTCGCCGACACCAAGCGGTGGCTCGACCACTTCGCGCCCGGCTCGGCCGTGGAGCTGGACTACGGCGGCCTGGTGCAGCTCGTCGAGGACGAGGACCTGCTGGAGGACACCTCGGCGGCGGACGTGAACGCCGTCGTGGACGCCCTGGAGGCGGGCGACGCCGAGGAGGTCGCGCTGCGCTACGAGCGGCTACGGGAGTTCTGGGGCGAGCTCGCGCGGCGCGAACGGCACGGATAGCAGCAGGCGGGCCCCCACCGCCGCCGCGGCGGCCAGCAGCAGGGCCGAAGACCACCCGATCGTGACGGCGACCCAGCCCGCGAGCGGGGGCGTGACGGTCGCGGACAGGTAGTTGGCGGTGTTCTGCATCCCCAGCGCGGTGCCCGTGCGGCCCGGCGGGGCGAGTTCACCCGCGGCGGTGATCGCGACGCCGTTCCAGCACAGCGCCAGGGCCGCCGTGGGCACGAGGACCGCCACCAGCGCCGGCACCGGCGCCCGGTCGAGCGCCGCGCACAGCGCGAACCCGACCGCCACCAGCACGCTGAGCACCTTCAGCGGGCCCACCCGGGTCGCCGAGCGGTCCGACCAGACGCCGACCACGAGCCGGCCGAGCCCGCCCGCGACCTGGGCGGCGGCGAACAGCCCGGCCGCCGCGCCCACCGCCAGCCCGCGGTGTTCGTGCAGCAGCTCGACCATCAGCGCGGCGGCGGTGAACTGGGGCACCACCAGCAGCCCGCTGGCGGCGGAGAGCCGGATGAGGTTCCGGTCCTTCAGCACGACGCCGTGCCCCCGGCCGGTGGACCGCACGTTCCACGGCGGTTCGCGCACCAGGAGGGCGACGGCGAGCGCGACGAACCCGGTGAACCCGGCCAGGGCGAGGAACGCCACCGGCACGCCCGCACCCAGCGCCAGCACCGGCAGCACGACGGCGGCCAGCGCGGCGCCCAGCGGGGTGGCGGTCTGCCGCAGGCCCATCGCCAGCCCGCGCCGGTCCGGCGGGAACCAGGTCAGCACGGCCCGGCCGCTCGCCGCGTTCACGCTCGCGCCGAACAGCCCCACGCCGACCAGTGCGATCCCGGCGACCACGGCCCCGTCGAGCGCCGCCAGGGCGAGGAACAGGGCCGCGCCGACCCCGCCGACAGTCATCACGAGCCGCTCGCCGCGCCGGTCGGCCATCGCGCCCCACGGCACGAGGGTGAGCATGGTGCCCAGGTTGACCGCGCCGAGCAGCAGGCCGACCTGGGGGAGCGACAGCCCGAAGTGGTCGCGCAGCTGCGGCGAGATCGCCGGCAGCCCCAGGAACACCGCGGCGTTGGTGCCCTGGGCCAGCGCGCCGACCGCCAGCACCACCCAGCGGTACCGGGTGGGCGGGATCGTCGGGCTCCGCTGTGCCATCAAGCGGCCACGGTAGGCGGCCTGTCCGGATGGCGGGAGTGTGATCCTATTCCTTGGAACGCCCCGGGTTGTTCGGCCACCCGCGCTCGGCGGCCAGCAGCTCGTCCACCGACGCGCTGCCGCTCTGGTAGCGGCCCGCGATCTCGGCGTTGAGCCGGTCGACCACGGCCTGCACCTCGCGCCGCCGCCCCGACACCGACGCCTCCTCGCCGACGAACACCCGCAGGGCGAGGACCAGCTTGTCGTCCGACAGCGCGCTGACGTCCGACAGGTCCACGTCGGAGACCAGCGCCTCGACGTGCCGCCGGTGCGCCTCCGCCCGGGACGGCTCCTGCGTCTGGTAGCGACCCAGGCCCGTCGCCGGTCCGACCGCGTTCGACGACAGGATCGTCGCCAACTGGTCCACCACGGCCGACCCGCCCGAGATCCGGCGCTCCTGCTCGGCGCGCACGATGTCGATCCGCGCGTGCAGCAGCCGCCTCAGGTACGACAGGTCGGTCTCCTCCTGCGCCGCTTCGTCGCGCAGCGCCCGCACGTCGGCGAGCGGGAGTTGCTCGACCCCCTCCGCGTAGTCGGGGGCGAGCACCCGGTCGATACGGCGGCGCCCGCCAGGACGCACCTCGATCACGTACTCATCCTGAGGTAGTTCCTGCCCACCCGCCAACACAAACCTGCTTCCAAAGTTGTTTCAAACCTGTACCGGACTGCGCACGCCCAAAAGTGCACGTGCATCTGCACACGGGAGCGGCGGGCGTTGCGCGATCTTCGCCAACCCGGCCGCACGGGCCACCAACTGCGCGTTGTCCCGGACCGGCTGTCCCTTCGCGTAGGAAATGGTGTCCTCCATTCCCACCCGGAGGTGCCCGCCCGCGGCGAGCGCCGTCAACATCACCGGGAGGGTGGTGCGCCCGATCCCGGTCGCGGAGAACGACGCGCCCTCCGGCAGCAGCCGCAGCGCGGAGGTGAGCGTCTCGGCGTCGCCCGGCATCCCGCCCGGCACGCCCATCACCAGGTCGACGTGCACCTTGCCGCCCGCGGGCAGGCCGTGCTGGTCCAGCAGCCTGCGCAGCGACGCCAGCTGCCCCAGGTCGAAGATCTCGTACTCGGGGGCGATGCCCCGCTCCTGCATCCCCTTGTGCAGGGCGACGACGAACTCCCAGCGGTTCAGGAACACGTCGTCGCCGAAGTTGACCGTGCCCATCGTGCAGGACGCCGAGTCGGGCAGCGCGTCCAGCACCCGCAGCCGGTCGGCCTCCGGGTCCGTCACCGCGCCGCCCGTGGAGAGCTGCACCACCAGGTCGGTGCTCTGCCGCAGCGCGGCCACGGTCTCCTTGAGCAGGCCGAGGTCGAGCGTCGGCCGCGTGTCCGCGCCCCGGACGTGCACGTGGACCACGGCCGCACCGACCTGCTCGCAGGCCCGGGCGGTGGCGACCAGCTCGTCCAGGGTGACCGGGAGCCGGGGCACGTCGGCCTTGGCGTGCTCGGCCCCGGTGGGGGCGACGGTGAGCAGCGTGCCGTGGGAACCGGGTCGGGACATGCCGGTGATCCTGGCACAGAACCCGTTCGGACCAGCGCGGCGGCGGGGCGGGTCCTCCGCTCCGCCGCAGGTCGGGGGTGTTGCCGGTTTTCCGGTCCGGACGGCCGGACCGGTGCGCGCTGTCGGTGCCCCGCTGTCGGTGCGTGCCGCCGGTGTCCCGCTGCCGGTGTCCCGCCGTCGGGCCCCGGGTCAGCGCCCCAGGTTGCGGGCCGCCTCGCGGCCCAGGCCCGGGGTGTCCGGCGGCACCGAGTCGGGGTCGATCGCGGCCTGCACGCGGCGGTCCTCGGTGCCCACCAGCAGCTCGGTCTCCGGGGACACCGAGCGCTTGACCAGGGCCAGCGCGACCGTGCCCAGCTCGTGGTGCAGGGCGACGGTGCCGACGCGGCCCACCACGCGGTCGTCGACCAGGACCGGGTCACCGGTCTCGGGCTGGACCTCGCGGGAGCCGTCCAGGTGCAGCAGCAGCGTCCGGCGGGGCGGGCGGCCGACGTTGTGGACCTTGGAGACGGTCTCCTGGCCCCGGTAGCAGCCCTTGTTCAGGTGGACGGCCTCGTCGACCCAGTTCGCCTCGTGCGGAATGGTCTTCTCGTCGGTGTCCACGCCCAGCCGCACCCGCAGGGACTCCACGCGCAGCGCCTCGAACGCCCAGCTCCCCGCCGGCCGCGCCCCCGCCCCGGTCAGCCGGCCCCACCAGTCGGCGAGCGCGGCGCGCGGCACCACCAGGTCCGCCGCGTGCCGGCCGGGCCACGACGTGCGGCGGACGAACCCATCGCCGTCGAGCGCGACCACGCCATGAGGATCGTCCGGCAAGGGAACATTCAGATTGTTGAACAATCCCACGATCTCCGGGCCGATCACGGACAGCACCGCCAGGTCGGCGGAGGCGTCGCGCGGCTCGACCTTGGACCAGAAGACCATCTTGGTCAGGTAGCCGAGCAGGTCGCCGGCCCGCTCGGAGCCGGTGTCGAGGTAGACGACGCCGCCGACGTTGGCCGCGGCGGCGTGGTGCTCGACCCGGCCCTGGACGTCGAGGATCAGCGCCTCGGTGGCCCGGTCCTCGCCGAGCGCCTCGAAGTGCTGGCTCGTCAGCGAGTGCAGCCAGGTCAGCCGGTCCTCGCCGGAGATCGCGAGCACGGCCCGGTTCGACCGGTCCACCACCACCACCGAGCGCACCGCCGCCCGCTGCTCCGCGAACGGGTCGCCGAAGTGCCACGGCACGCCCTGGTCGGGGTTGCCGTCGAACGGGGCGACCGCGCCGGGCGCGGTCAGCAGCGGTGAGTTCACTCGGACTCCTTCGGTTCGACCTCGGCGAGGCACTCGCGGCACGTGCCGGACAGCGCGAGGTGGCTCGCATCCAGTTCGAACCCGTACTCGGCCGCCAGTGTTCCCCCGAGCGGGGACAGCAGCCCGCACGGGATCTCGTCGACCCGGCCGCAGCGGTGGCACACCAGGTGCACGTGCTCGTGCGCGTCGACCGAGTAGTTCGGCGCGCCGTGGCCGAGGTGGGTGTGCCGGACCATGCCGAGCCGGTCGAGCAGGTCGAGGGTGCGGTAGACCGTCGTGATGTTCACCGTGGGCGCGGTGACCTGCACGCGGCGGCAGATCTCCTCGGGCGTCGCGTGCCCCAGTTCGCGCACCGCGTCGAGCACGAGCTGGCGCTGGGGCGTCATGCGCATGCCGCGGTCGTGCAGCGTCTTGCGCAGGGCTTTCGGGCCGCCGGCGGTGTCCACGAAAGCCATGGTAGGGCGTGAGTAGTCTCACGGTATGCGCGTGCTGGCACTCCTGGACGGAACACTGGCCGACCCCGACGCCCCGCTGATCCGGGTCGACGACCTCGGTCTCCTGCGCGGCGACGGCGTCTTCGAGACGATCCTCGTCGTCGGCGGCGAACCCCGTGAACTGGGCCCCCACCTGGACCGCCTGGCCCGCTCGGCGGCGATGCTCGACATGCCCGAACCCGACCGCGCCGCGTTCGAGCGCGCCGTCGACCTCGTGTTGAGCACCTGGTCGGGCGGCCCCGAGATCGCGCTGAAGCTCGTCTGCACGCGCGGTGTCGAGGGCGGCGACGGCACGCCCACCGGGTTCGCCCTGGCCGCGGACATCTCGCCGAAGGTCATCGCGCAGCGCGCCGAGGGCATCGCCGCGATCACCCTCGACCGGGGCATCGAACCCGGTCTGGCCGAGCGCGCCCCGTGGCTGCTGCTCGGCGCGAAGTCGCTGTCCTACGCGGTCAACATGGCGGCGCTGCGCGAGGCCGAGCGGCGCGGCGCGGACGAGGTCGTGTTCACCACCTCGTCCGGCTCGGTGCTGGAGGGGCCGACGTCCACGCTGGTCCTGGCGCGCGGGCGGACCCTGACCACGCCGCCGTCGACGCTGGGCATCCTGCCGGGCACCACGCAGGCCGCGCTGTTCCGGGCCGCCGAGCGCGACGGCTGGACCGTCGAGGTCGCGCCGATCGAGGTCGAGGAGCTGTACCCGGCGGACGGCGTGTTCCTCGTGTCGAGCGTCCGCAAGATCACCCGCGTGCACACGCTGGACGGCAAGGTGCTGCCGGACTCGACCGCGCTGCACGCCGTGCTCGACGGGTTCTACGAGTCGGAGTACTGAGCGGCGGCGGCCCCGGTCACCCCCGCCCCGGTCACCCCTGCGGGGAGAACCGCAGCGCGGTGCCCGGGGCGGCCTGGCCGAGCAGCGGGAGCGCGTCGGCCGGCACCACGCCGATCACCGGGTAGCCGCCGGTCGTCGGGTGGTCGGCGAGGAAGACGACCGGCGCCCCGTCCGCCGGCACCTGCACCGCGCCCGTCACCAGGCCCTCGCTCGGCAGCTCCCGCCCCGCGCGGCGCGGGTCGCGTTCGAGGGCCGTCCCGGTGAGCCGGAGGCCGACCCGGTTGCTGCGGTCCGACACCACCCACCGCCCGGCGCGCAACCGGCCCGCGGGGTCGGTGAACCAGTCGTCGCGCGGGCCGAGCAGCACCGGCACGACCAGCACGTCCGGCACCCGGACCGGCACCAGCACGTCCACGCCCACCGGGACGCCGGTCGGTTCCCCGAGCGGCAGCTCGTCACCGGGGGCCAGCGGCGCCGGGCCGAGGCCGGAGAGCAGGTCGGTGGACCGGCTGCCGAGCTCGGCAGGCACCGCGACGCCACCGGAGACGGCGACGTAGCACCGCAGCCCGCCCGAGGGTGCCCCGAGGGCGAGCGTGTCGCCGGGGGCGAGGTGCAGCGGGGAGTCGCGCGGCACGCCGTTCACCAGCGCGGGCGTGACCGGCCCGGTGACCGCGACCGTGCAGGAGGCGCCAGCGCGCAGGACGAGGCCGCCGAGCAGCACTTCGAGACCGGCCGCCCCCTCGGGGTTGCCGACCAGGCGGTTGGCGAGCGCCAGGGACGGTGCGTCGAGCGCCCCGGAGGGCGGCACGCCGAGGTGCGCGTTCCCGGGCCGGCCGAGGTCCTGGACGAGGGTCTGCGGTCCGGTGCGCAGGACGGTGAGGGTGCGCGCGCTCACCGGGCAGCCCCGGAACCGGCGGCATCCGAGCGGGTGGCCTTCGGGTAGTAGCCGGTCGCGGGGTGGCCGGTATCGGCACGGTCGGACTCATCGCGGCTGCCCTCGGCGTGGTCGGACTCGGCGCGGCTGGCCCTGGCACGGCCAGCCTCATCGCGGCCGGACTCGGCGTGGCCGGTCCCGGAGCAGGCGGGCTCGGGGCGGTCGGCTTCTGGACGGTCGGGCTCGGCGCAGGCGGGCTCAGGGCGTTCGGCCTCGGCGCGGTTGGAGTTGGTGTGGTTGGGCTCGGCGGGGTGGGGGGTGGTGCGGGGGGTGCCGAGGTGGCCGACGGCTGTGAAGCGGACCCGGTGGCCGGGGGCCAGCAGGGCCGGTTCCGGGCGTCGGGGGTCGAAGAGGGGCGCGTCGGTGCTGCCGATCAGCCTCCAACCGCCGGGGGTGGCCCTCGGGTAGGCGGCCGTGTACTCGCCGGCCACGGCCACCGAGCCCGCCGGGACCTTCGTGCGCGGGGAGTCCAACCTGGGCTGGCGCAGCGGCTCGGGGAGGCCGACCAGGTAGGCGAAGCCGGGCGCGAACCCGCAGAACGCCACCTGGTACTCGGCACCGGTGTGCAGCTCGACCACCTCGGCCGGGGTGAGCCCCGCCGTCTCGGCGACCAGGTCCAGGTCCGGCCCGTCGTAGCGGACCGGGATCACCACCTCGCGGGACGCCGTCCCCACCCGGTGCGCCAAGTCGACCCCGGCCAGCACCTCGCGCACCGCGCGCAACCCGCCCGGCCTCGTCCCGACCAGCACCGTCCGCGCGGCCGGCACCAGCTCGACCACGTCCGGCAGCTCGGCCGCCGCCAGCGCGGCGCGCACCGCCTCGACCTCGCCGAGCGAGTCCACCTCGACGAGCACCGCGTGGGTGCCGCAACGCCGCAGCCGCATGCCGACAGCTTACGGCCAAGATGAGGATTGTTGAACAATCCAATCGGAGAACGTCCCAACAAGGGGGATGTTCAACGATCGGACGTTCAGCCCACGATGCGCTTGAGGTGCGCCGAGGTGTGCGGCTGGAGCGGCTGGCCCATCATGGCCCGCTCCTCGACGTACGCCAGGTCGCCGCTGTTGACGATGCCGTACAGGCGCTGCGCCCCGGTGACGTCCTTGGCGGTCGCCGTGCGGACCACCGCGTCCGTGCCCAGCTCCCACGACGTCGGGTTGAGCGGCTTGCCGTAGTACAGCTCCACGATCCCGGTGTTGTGCGTCAGCAGCAGCTCGATCGTGTCGTCCGCCTGCGGGCGCCAGAACCCGGTCTCCCGGGCCGCCGGGCGGATCACCGCGCCGTTCTCGTCGAGCAGCCACGACCGGGCCTCGTAGTACAGGAACGGCCGGCCGTCGTGCGCGAACGTGATCTGCTGGCCGAACCGGTAGGGGCCCTCGATCGTCGGGTACACGACCTCGCCCTCGCCGCGCCACACGCCGATCAGCGGCAGCAGCGCCAGGCACGCGTCGTGCAGGGAGGGGCCCTCGCGCAGGTTCGCCGTGTCCGCCGGGATCGGCAGGTCGTCGAACTGCGGCAGGTTGCGCCCGCCCGTCACCGACGCGCGCGCCGCGGCGGCCTGCACGGCCGCGTCACCGCTGCCCGGGACGGGCGCCCCGCCGTTCGCGGCCGGACCGCTTGCGGCCGGACCGTTCGCAGCCTGACCGCTCGCGGCCGGACCGTTCGATGCCGGGTCGTTCACGCCCGGACCGTCCACGCCGGGGCCGTTCACCGCTGGTCGGAGAACAGCCGGTACACGACGTACCCGGCGAACCACACGACGAGCAGGGACACGAACACCAGGAGCCCTGTGAAGAAGTGTTCCACCAGCCGAGTTTATCGCCCTCGCCCCGGACGCCGCCGGTCCCGGTGGCGAACGCCACCGGGACCGGGGAGAACAGCGACCCGGGCGACCGGATCGGCAGCGGACCGTCAGGCCACCGCGACCGCGACCGAGTGCACGCCGGGACCGTCGGCGCTGACCGACGCCTGCCCGTTGCCCGAGCGGTGCAGGGCGCGGACCGTCCAGGTGCCGGGCGCGGCGAAGAAGCGGAAGTCGCCCTCCGGCGAGGACACGACCTCGGCGGTGAACTCGCCGGTCGAGTCCAGCAGCCGCACGAACGCGCCGCCGACCGGCCCGTCGCCCGACGTGACCTTGCCGCTCAGCACGACCTCGTTCGCACCCACCGCGATGTCGACGCCCTGCTGGGGCGCACCGCAACCGTCCAGGCTCATGATCAGTTCCCCTTGCCGTCGCCCAGCTCGACCGGCACGCCGACCAGCGAGCCGTACTCCGTCCACGAACCGTCGTAGTTCTTCACGTCCTCGTGGCCCAGCAGCTCGTGCAGCGCGAACCACGTGTGCGACGAGCGCTCGCCGATGCGGCAGTACGCGATCGTCTTGCGCGAGCCGTCGAACCCGGCCTCGCCGTAGATCTCGGCCAGCTCCTCGTTCGACTTGAACGTGCCGTCCTCGTTGGCCGCCTTGCTCCACGGCACGTTGATCGCGCTCGGGATGTGGCCGCCGCGCTGCGCCTGCTCCTGCGGCAGGTGGGCGGGGGCCAGCAGCTTGCCGGAGAACTCGTCGGGCGAGCGCACGTCGACCAGGTTCTTGTTGCCGATCGCGTCCACGACCTCGTCGCGGAACGCGCGGATCGCCAGGTCCTGCTCCTGCGCGGTGTACGTGGTGGCCTCGCGCTGCACCGGCTCCTTGTCGAGCGGGCGGCCGTCGAGCTCCCACTTCTTGCGGCCGCCGTCGAGCAGCTTCACCGCGTCGTGGCCGTACAGCTTGAAGTACCAGTACGCGTAGGCCGCGAACCAGTTGTTGTTGCCGCCGTAGAGGACCACGGTGTCGGAGTTGGCGATGCCCTTGGCCGACAGCAGCTTCTCGAAGCCGGCGCGGTCGACGAAGTCGCGGCGGACCGGGTCCTGGAGCTCGTTCTTCCAGTCGATCTTCACCGCGCCCGGGATGTGGCCGCCGTCGTAGGCGGTCGTGTCCTCGTCGACCTCCACGAACACCACACCGGGCGCGGTGAGGTTCTCCTCGGACCACGCGGCCGAGACCAGGACGTCTTCACGGCTCATCGAGCTGCTCCAATTTTCTTCGTTCGTACTACTGGGGGCGGGCGAGGGCGGGTGCGTAGCGGCGCAGGAGCAGGAACACCTCGCAGCCGAGGCACAGGCCGAGCGCGGCGTTGAGCAGCGCGGCGACCAGCGCGGCGGAGGTGGCGGCGACCCCGAGCGCGGTGAGTCCGGTGGCGTACCCGATGGTGCCGACCAGCGCGAACACGAAGCCGACGCCCTGCGCGAACCGCAGCGGGGCGGCCTCCTCGCGCTCGGCGGTCGGGGTGATCCTCGGCTGGACGGCGTACCGGTAGACGTGGCCCCACGGGTTGAGCTTGAGCGAGACGAACGCGCACAGGCCGAACAGCACGGTCTGCGCGGCGAGCAACCGCCACGAGCCGGTCAGCAGCACCACCGCGAGGATGGCGGTGGTGATCCAGGCGCTGAAGCGCGGACCGCGAGGGTCAACTGGGGCATCTTTCGACACGGCGACGACCTCCTGACGGGGACAAGACCTGGTAGTCCGTCTCAGGCGGTGGTAGAGGCGCGGCGCGCGTGCGTCAAGGGCACGGGGCCGGCCGGGACCGCCCGGTCAGCTCGTCGCGCGACACAGGCTGCTGCGCACGCGGCACAGGTCCACCGCGAGTCGCTTGGTCAGCAGCGTGGTCATGGGGGCGAGGGTAGTCGGTCGTCCCTCTGGTCGGGAGTACCGCCCATGTGGTGGGAAATCCGGCTTCACCCGTTCGGGTCAGGCAGGTGCGGGCGCAACGCCGCGACGAGGACGTCCGGTCGCGGTACGCCGCCGACCCGCAACAGCTCCGCGCCCGACGCGTCCAGCGCGAGGGTCGTGGGCGCCCGCAGCACGCCGAGGGCCTTCGCCACCTCCGGCAGGTCGGTCACGTCCAGCTCGACGTGCCGCAGGCCCTCGGTCCGCCCGGCGAGCGCGCCGAGCAGCGCGCCCGCCCGCCGGCAGTTCGCGCAGAACGACGTGGAGACCTGGAGCAGGGTCACCGGCGTGCCCGGGTCGAGCAGGTCGCGGACCTCGCGCGGCAGATCGTCGCGCGGCAGCCCGTCACGGGGCAGCCCGTCGCGCGGCCCGCCGTCACGGGGCGGGGCCGGCGCGCGGACCCGGCCGTCGCGCCGCTTCAGCAGCACGCCGACCAGCGCCACCACCAGCACCGCGCCCAGCAGCGCCCAGGCACCGGTCACTGCTGGTCCAGCGGGATGTCGTTGATGGTGCCCTCGACGGTGAACGCGCCGCTCTCCACCTTCACCGCGGTCGGCGTCACGGTGAACGGCAGCACGCCCGGGTCGATCGTGACGCTCAGCGCCTCGCGCACCACGCCCAGCACCGCGTCCAGGCCGGCGAGCGCGGTGTCGTCCAGCTCGACGTCGTTGATCGCGATGGCGACCTGGCCGTTGACCAGGGACACCGTGCCGTAGGCGGCGATCCGGATCTCGCGGCTCGCGACCGTCGTGGTGCCCGACAGCTTCACCGCGGCCACCGTCGGGTTCGGCGCCTGCCCCGCGGGCGGCTCGGTGCGGGTGTCCGGCTCGATGGCCATGTCGGAGAACGGCGTGACCTGGTCGACCAGCCGGTTCAGGTCGGCCGCCTGGATCTTCACGCTGCCGCGCACCTGGTCGATCTTGGCGTCGCGGGTGTTGCCCGACAGCAGGTCCGACAGGCCGATGCGCACGTGGTAGAGGTTGGCCCGGATCTCCAGGTCGCGGAGCTGGTCGGCCACCGGCACGCCGGTCGCGCTGATCTCGATGTCCCGGTAGTCGCCGGCGAGGGCCTGGGCGGTGAACGGGAAGCCGTTGATGCGGACCGAAGGGTCCTCGCTGAGCCGGAACTTGTCCCGCATCTTCTGCGCGACCTGGTACTCGCCCGCCGCCGCCAGCCCGAAGTCGGCGGCGACCAGCAGGCCGCCGAGCACGAGTGCGGCGATGACGATCTTGCGTCCCCTGGTGGGGCGGCGCTTGGTCCCGGTCGCCGTCATGGTCCTTCTTCCGCGGTCGCGTGGTGGGTCGCTTCGGGGGACGTGCGGCGGTCCAGCCAGGTTGCGATCCGGTCCACGAGGGCCGGCGTCATGGCCGACTCGGCGTGCCGCACGCCGGGTTCCAGCCACAGCTCGGCGTCGCCGCCGGCCGCGCGGTGCAGCGCCACGGCGTGCGCGGGGCCGAAGTAGTGGTCCTGCTCGCCGTGCACGATGAGCAGCGGGGTCGGCGCGATGCGGTGCACGACCTCCAGCGGGCTCTCCGGGGGCGTGGTCCACGGCGCGCCGAGCCGGACGCCCAGCGCGCGGGCGGCGAGGCGGCCGTGCGGCTGCTCCAGCAGCCAGTGCACCCGGCGCATGGCCGGGGTCTCCCGCACCCACCAGCGGGAGGGCGCGCTGACCGCCGCCACGGCGTCCGGGCGGTCCTCGTGCAGGCCGGCGTGGCGCAGGGCGATCGAGGCGCCCATGGAGAACCCGACGGTCACCACGCGTCGGTACCCCAGTTCGCGGGCCAGCGAAACGCCCGCCGCGAGGTCGTGCACCTCGTCGCCGCCGACCGTGGACGCGCCGCCGGAGCGGCCGTGGCCGCGGAAGTCCAGCGCGACCACCCCGCCGTGCCCGGCGAGGCGGCGCAGCACTCGTGACACGAACGGTTTCCGCACGTGGTTGGTGAAGCCGTGACCCACCACGAACGCCAGGTCGGTCACGGACCGTGTCGACCTCACGTGCACACCGTCCAAACGGACGGCGTCGTGTGACATGGATGTAACAGGCGTGACGCTTGTGGAAACAACTGTGACCCTGACCTGCTGACCTGGGTCTTTTGCGGTGCGCACCGGTATCGTCTCCGTCATCCGCAGGCAACGGGGCCCGGTCACCGTACTTCGCGCTGCCTGGTCCGGTGACCTCACACCGGCCGAACGAGAGGGCGCCGCGATGAGCATCGACGTGCTGCTGCTGACCACCGACTCCGATCCCGAGGCGGTCCTCCCCGCGCTGTCGCTCCTGCCGCACGAGGTGCGACCGCTGCGCCCGGAGGTCTCCGCGCTGCTGGAGGCCGGTCCGCACGACATCGTCCTGGTCGACGCCAGGACCGACCTGGTCGCCGCGCGCAGCCTGTGCCGGCTGCTCGACTCCAGCGGCGTGGACGTCCCCGTCGTGGCGATCGTCACCGAGGGCGGCCTGGTCGCGGTCAACTCCGACTGGAGCGTCGACGAGATCCTCCTGCCGACCTCCGGCCCGGCCGAGGTGGACGCCCGCCTGCGCCTCGTGCGCTCCCGGCGCGGCACCCAGCAGCCCGGTGGCGACGGCTCGCTCCAGCTCGGCGAGCTGGTCATCGACGAGGCGACCTACACCGCCCGGCTGCGCGGTCGCCCGCTCGACCTCACCTACAAGGAGTTCGAGCTGCTCAAGTACCTCGCGCAGCACGCGGGCCGCGTCTTCACCCGCGCCCAGCTGCTCCAGGAGGTCTGGGGCTACGACTTCTTCGGCGGCACCCGCACCGTGGACGTGCACGTCCGGCGCCTGCGCGCCAAGCTCGGCCCCGAGCACGAGTCGCTCATCGGCACCGTGCGCAACGTGGGCTACAAGTTCGTCCGCCCGCCGCGCCCGGGTTCGGCCCGCCGCGTGGAGCACCTGGACGCGCCGGAGACGACGATCGACGACGCGGAGCTGATCTTCAGGGCGTGACCGGGCTCCCGGTAGGTTTCCCGACGTGGAATCGACCTGGTTCGAAGAGCTGACCCCCGAGCAGGCCGGAGAGGTTTCCGGCCTGCTCGGGGCCGTTGAGGCGGCCGACGGCGTGGCCCCCGTGGGGGAGGCCGTCGTCCTGCGCCTGCGCCCCGGCGCCCGCGGCAGCGCCCACCTGCTGGCGCGCGTGGACGGCGTCCTGGCGGGCTACCTGCACCTGGACGTCTTCGGCGACGCCGACGGCAACAAGGTCGCCGAGCTGGCCGTCCACCCGGAGCACCGCCGGCGCGGCACCGCCACCGCCCTGCTCGCCGCCGCCCAGGAGCGCGTCGCCCTCCTGGGGGACGCGCCCCTGCGCGTCTGGGCGCACGGCGGCCGGCCCGAGCAGGAGGCCCTGGCGGCGAAGCTCGGCCACCGCAAGGTCCGCGAGCTGCTCCGCCTGCGCCGCCCCCTCGACGCCGGCCTGCCGTCGCCGGTCCTGCCCGAGGGCGTCCGGCTGCGGTCGTTCGTGCCCGGCCGGGACGAGGCGGCCGTCGTCTACGTCAACCACCGCGCCTTCTCCTGGCACCCCGAGCAGGGCGCGATGAGCATCGAGGACGTCCGGCACAAGGAGGAGGAGCCGTGGTTCGACCCGGCCGGCTTCCTGCTGGCCGTCGACGCCGAGGAGCGGCTGCTCGGCTTCCACTGGACGAAGGTCCACTCGGCCACCCTCGGCGAGGTCTACGTGGTGGGCGTCGACCCGGGCGCGCAGGGCGGCGGGCTGGGCAAGGCCCTCACCCTCGCCGGGCTGGCGCACCTGCGGGACGCCGGGCTCACCGAGGTGATGCTGTACGTCGAGGCCGACAACGCGGCGGCACTGGCCGTGTACACCCGGTTGGGGTTCGCCCGGTGGGATTCGGACGCCCAATACGCCCGGTAGTGACGAAGCCATCACGTCATGCAAACGTGCAGGTCACGGGACCACCCAAAAGGCGGTGTCCCCAGTCACCTCCCGTATGGAGTTCACCTCTCGTTCACCTTGTCCTGGGCGCCTGTCCACCCTCGCTGCCTACCGTCCGTGTCGAGCGGCGGAGGTTCGTCGCGACACCGTTTTTCGCAGCTGGAGGACCCAGGTGAAGACCAAGCGACACGGCGCCGTTCTCGGCCTGATCGCGGCCGGTGCGCTTCTGCTCACCGCGTGCGGCAGCGACAACAACACCGGTGGTGCGGGCACCACGTCGGCGGCGGGCCAGTCGTCGACGCCCGTCGAGTGCGGTGGCAAGTCCAACCTGAACGCAGAGGGTTCCTCCGCGCAGAAGAACGCGATCGACACGTTCATCCAGGCGTACCAGCAGAAGTGCGCCGGCGCGAACGTCGCCTACAACGCCTCCGGCTCCGGCGCGGGCGTGAAGAACTTCAACGCCGGCCAGGTCGACTTCGGCGGCTCCGACTCCCCGCTGTCCGAGAGCAAGGGCGAGGTGGCCGCCGCCGCCGAGCGCTGCAAGGGCAACCCCGCCTGGAACCTGCCGCTGGTCTTCGGCCCGGTCGCGCTCGGCTACAAGCTGGAGGGCGTCGCCGACCTCACGCTGACCGGCGAGGTCGCCGCCAAGATCTTCAACGGCTCCGTCAAGAAGTGGAACGACCCGGCCATCGCCGCGCTGAACTCCGGCGCGTCGCTGCCCGACAAGGACATCAAGGTCGTCTACCGCTCCGACGAGTCGGGCACCACCGACAACTTCCAGCTCTACCTCCAGGCCGCCTCGAAGGGCGCCTGGACGCAGGGCGCCGGCAAGCAGTTCAAGGGCGGCATCGGCGAGGGCAAGGAGAAGTCGGCCGGCGTCGCGCAGGCGGCGGGCTCGATCGACGGCGCCATCACCTACGTCGAGCTGTCCTTCGCCCAGGACAACAAGCTGTCCATCGCGAAGATCGACAACGGCTCCGGCCCGGTCGAGCTGACCAACGAGACGGTCGGCAAGGCCATCGACGGCGCCACCGTCAAGGGCTCCGGCAACGACCTGGTCCTCGACCTGAACTCGATCTACGGCTCGTCCACCGCGGGCGCCTACCCGCTGCTGCTCGCCACCTACGAGATCGTCTGCTCCAAGGGCTACGACGCCGACACCGCGAAGGCCGTCAAGGCGTTCCTCACGGTCGCGGCGACCGACGGCCAGGCCGGCCTGGCGGACGCGGGTTACGCTCCGCTCCCCAAGGCGTTCCAGGACAAGATCCTGACCGCCATCCAGGCGATCGCCTGATCAGGCCGGCAGACTCCACGCAGGCGTTGAGGCGATG
>NZ_JBPKJK010000089.1:0-36657 GCF_051756985.1 Saccharothrix sabaoui | reverse complement strand
GTCGGTGGCGATCACGCCGCCCAGGAACGCGGCGGCGACCCGGTGCTGCTTGTCCAGCACGAACGTGGACGGCACGGCGTTGGGCGGCAGGCCCTTGAACGACAGCATCGCCCGCCCCGACTCGTCGTAGATCGACGGGTAGGTCAGCTGCCGGTTGGCCATGAAGTCGCGCGGCAGCTCGGTCGACGTCTCCTTCACGTCCACGCCCAGCACCTGCACGCCCAGCGGCCCGGCCTCGTCCTGCACCTTCTGCAGCTCCGGCGCCTCGGTGCGGCACGGCGGGCACCACGCGCCCCAGATGTTGACCACGACGACCTTGCCCGGGTAGTCGTCCAGGGAGACGGTCGCCCCGTCCTCCATCAGGCTCGGCCCGGTCAGGCCCACGACCTTCTTGCGCTCGTCGCCGTCGTAGCGGAGCTTGGTCTCCCCGTTGGGCGCGACCAGCTGGAACTCGCCGCCCGTGGCGACCGCGTCGTCACCGGTGGCGCAGCCGGCGAGCAGCAGCAGGGCCACCAGGGCGGCCGCGACCGACCTCATGCGCCGGTCACCCTCGGGTCGGTCGCGCCGGCCGGCTCGGTGTAGACCACGCGGACCAGTTGCTCGTCCTCGAACACCAGGCTCGTCAACGACGCCAGCGAGCACTCGCGGCGACGCGGGTCGTGCCACATCCGCTTGCCCTCCAGGAACCGGCGCAGCGTCCAGATCGGCAGCTGGTGCGACACGCACACCGCCTCGTGGCCCTCGGCCGCCGCCCGCGCCCGCTGCACCGCGCCCAGCATCCGGTGCGCGATCTCGACGTACGGCTCGCCCCACGACGGGCGGAACGGGTTCACCAGCTTCGGCCAGTGCTCGGGCGAGCGCAGCGCGCCGTCGCCGACCGCCACCTTGAGGCCCTCGAACTTGTTGTCGGCCTCGATCAGCCGCTCGTCGGTGGCCAGCTCCAGGCGGTGCGAGTCGGCGATCGGGGACGCCGTCTGCTGCGCCCGGTCCAGCGGGGACGCGACGACGTGGGCGATGTCGTGGTCGCGCAGGTGCTCGGCCACGGTCAGCGCCTGCTTCTGGCCGCGCTCGGAGAGCCGGAAGCCGGGGATGCGGCCGTAGAGGATGCCGGTCGGGTTGTGCACCTCGCCGTGCCGCAGCAGGTGGACGACGGTCTTCACTTCGCGGCCTTTCCGGGGGTGGCCGCCGCGGCGGCGCGGGCGGCGTGCGGCAGGGCGTCGGCGATCTGCTCGAAGTCCCGCTCGGTCATGGCCGCGTTGACGAACCACGCCTCGAACGCGCTCGGCGGCGGGTACACCCCGCGCTCCAGCAGGGCGTGGAAGAACGGCGGGAAGCGCCACGTCTCGGCGGCCTGCGCGCCCGCGTAGTCGGTGACCTCGTCGGCGCTGAAGAACACGCTGACCATGTTGCCCGCGAACTGCACTCGGTGCGCCACGCCCGCCTCGGTGAGCGCGGCGGTGAACAGCGCGCCCAGCCTGGACGCGTTCGCGTCGAGCGCGCGGTAGACGTCGTCGCCGGCGGCGCGCAGCGTGGCCAGGCCCGCGGCCACCGCCACCGGGTTCCCGGACAGCGTGCCCGCCTGGTAGACCGGCCCGGCCGGGGCGAGCCGCGCCATCACGTCCGCCCGCCCGCCGAACGCCGCCGCCGGCAGGCCGCCGGACATGACCTTGCCGAACGTGTAGAGGTCGCCGGCGACGCCCTCCAGGCCGTACCAGCCGGCGCGCGAGACGCGGAAGCCCGTCATGACCTCGTCCATGACCAGCAGCGCGCCGTTCGCCTCGCACAGGGCCTTCAGCTCGGCGTTGTGCCTCGGGGCGATCGCGCCCATGTTGCCCGCCGCGGCCTCGGTGATGACGCAGGCGATCAGGTCGGGGTGCTCGGCGAACACCCGCCGGACGGCCTCCAGGTCGTTGTACGGCAGCACGATCGTGTCGGCGGCCTGCGCGCCGGTGACACCGGGCGAGGTGGGCAGGCCGAGCGTGGCGACGCCGGACCCGGCCTGGGCGAGCAGCGCGTCCACGTGCCCGTGGTAGCAGCCCGCGAACTTGACGACCTTCGGCCGGCCCGTGAAGCCGCGGGCGAGGCGGATCGCGCTCATCGTGGCCTCGGTGCCGGAGTTGACCAGGCGCACCTGCTCGACCGGGGCGACGCGGTCGACGATCTCCCGGGCCAGCTCGATCTCGCCCTCGGTGGGCGTGCCGAACGACAGGCCGCGCACGGCCGCCGCCCGCACCGCCTCCACCACGTCGGGGTGGGCGTGGCCGAGGATCATCGGCCCCCAGGAGGAGACCAGGTCGACGTACCGGTTGCCGTCGGCGTCCCACAGGTGGGGTCCCTCGCCGCGCACCATGAACCGGGGCGTGCCGCCGACCGAGTGGAAGGCCCTGACCGGGGAGTTCACGCCGCCGGGGATCACCGCCGCCGCGCGCTCGAACAGTTCCTGGGATCGCGTCGCTGTCACGCCGTCCAGTCTCACACGCCGGGTTCGGCGTCCTGCTCCCAGCCGTCCTGTCGCCCGTCGTCGCGCGACCGGTCGTCACCCTTCGGGGTGCGGGTGCGCACCGCGAGCACCACCTGCCGCACCGCGTCGAGCAGCAGCACCCCGGCCACCAGGACCAGCCCGGCGGCGGCGCCGACCCAGTTGCCCTTCACCCGCGTCGACTCCAGCGGCGCGTGGTCGGGCACGGGGTAGCTGTAGCGCAGGATGCCGCGCTGCCAGCACCACACCGCGAGCGCCACCAGCGCCACCGCGAGCACCACCTCGCCGACGGCGACGAACGCGCGCCGGGGCTGGTGCAGCCGGGGTTCGGCGGTGTCCGGCTCGGTCTCCACGGTGGTGGCGGTCACGTGGTCAGCTTCTCACGACCGGCGCGTGGCGAGCAGCGCGGCCACCTCGGCGCGCAGCGCGTCGGCGTCCCGCGCCCACGCCGTCACGACCCGCCCGTCGACCAGCTTGAGCGGCACCGCCTCGGTGCCGCGCGGCAGGGTCCAGCCGCCGCCCAGGATGGGGGCGCCCGAGCGCGGTTCCACGCCCTCGACCTCGGCCACGTCGCGGAGCTGGAGCTCCTCGCGGCCCGCGTGCAGGGCCACCGGGGTGAGCCGGACTGCGTAGAGCCGCCGCCTGCCCTGCACCCACAGCAGCGTGGGCAGGAACAGGGCCACCGCCACCAGCGACCACAGGACCGGTCGGAACGCGTCGGTCAGGGCCTCGACGCCCAGGCCGAGCAGGGCGAACACCGGCCCCCACAGCAGGGGCCACCAGGACGCGCCGGGTTCGGCGTAGACGGTCGGCTGCTCCACCTAACCGAGGTTCCCCGCGAAGAAGTACCGGGTGCCCGGCAGGAAGCTGACCGCGGACGCGGCGACGAGCAGCACCAGCCGCAGCACGACCACGACCCACGAGGCGGGTTCGAGGCCGTCGCGCGCCCCCACCAGGACCGCCGCGACGGCCAGGACGCCGATCACCAGCGCGCTGCCGCACAGCGCCAGCCTCGCGTGGTAGCTGCCGCGCAGGAACGCCACCGCGCCGAGCACCCCGCCGAGGGCCAGGCAGCCGGTGCCGAACAGGGTCAGCACCGCCCCGGCGCCGACCAGCCCGCCGTCCTCGGCGACGAACCGCACGACCGTGCCGACCGGCCACGACAGCGACGCGAACACCCACAGCACGAACGCCGCCAGGACCACCGGGGGCCGCACGAGCGCCGTCGTGCGCTGGTCCACGCCGCGCATCTGGCCCGGGTAACCGGGCAGCGGGCCCGCCTGCGGCTGGTGCACCGGTCTCATCGGCGTGCCGTACGGGTCGAACGGTGGCTGGGTCATGTCGTCTCCGCGGCTAGTGCTGCTTCACCCACTGTGCCGTACGGGGCAGCCACGTGAGGGCCAAACCGATCGTGATGAGCAGCAACGTCACCAGGTTCACCGCGCTCGCGCCCGGCAGCACGATCCACAGCACGTGCAGCACGGCGACCGCGGACAGCACGGCCCGCGCCCACCGCCTGCCGCGCCGCAGCAGCAGGCCGCCGCCGACGTACCCGACGCCGAACAGCACGGCTACCAGCGTCAGCTGCGCGAAGATGCCGCCGACCAGCGCCGGGTCGTCACCCGCGCGGGCCGCGGCCTGCTCGAACTCGGCGCGGCGCAGCCACAGCACGACGTTCTCCAGCAGCAGGAACGCGCCGAGCGCGCACCACACGGCGGTGGCCGCGCGCACGACCGGGGGCGGCGCGACCCGGGACGGCGCCCCGCTCACCCGGCGCGCTTGAGGGAGTCGAAGTACGCCTTCGAGCTCGGCAGGTACAGCGTGACGATCGCCGCGCCGACGACCAGCACGATGAGCAGGCCGACCAGCGAGAACCCGAGCAGGTGGTAGACGAACACGACGGCGCCGAGCACGGTCAGCGCGATGCGCGCCCAGGTGCGGCCGGCGCGCAGCCGGTACGCGAAGAACGCCATGAGCAGGCCGAGCGCGACGCCGACGGCCGTCACGAACACCAGGCTCGCCTTCACGGCGGCCTGGAACTGCTCCTCGGTCAGGCCCTGCGTGCCGCCGGGGCTGTTGCGGGCGGCCTCCGCGGCGGCGTCCTGCTGGGTCAGCACCAGCAGCGAGGACAGCACCAGCAGCGCGGCGCCGGCGATCCACAGCCAGAACGACGCGCGGACCTCGCGCGGTTCGGCGGGACGGGCGGGGCCGGCGGGCTCCCAGGCGGGCATGGGCATGGGCCGGACCGGGTCGTTGTCGTCCTGCGGAGTCGTCACGCGGGAGAACGCTAGGGGCGGCCCCGGCCCGCTGTCCACCGCGACAGGCGGTGGGCAGCGGACCTGTGGCCGCCGGGTCTCAGCTGGCCTTGAAGAAGTGGTTCGAGTCGGACTTGAACATGAAGACGATCGCACCGATGATCGCGACCAGCTGGACCAGGCTCAGCAGCGCCTGGATCGCGCCCAGGAAGCCGACCGAGAACAGGATGCCGATCACGGCCAGGCCGATGAGGCCGAACAGCACCGAGAGGGCACCGAGGACGGTCAGCAGGATGCGGGCCCAGTTGGCGCCCTTGCGCATCTGCATCACGACGAGGACCCACAGCACGGCGATGACCAGGCTGACGATCAGGCTGCCGTAGCTCGGCTGGATGTCGCCCATGAGGGACGGGTCCACGCCGAGGGAGCGGGCGGTCTCCTCCGCCACGGCCTGCGCGGTGGCGAAGCCGAGGAGGCTGCCGAGGATGCCGAGGCCGGCCGCGACCAGCCAGAGCAGGTAGGCGGTGTCCACGGACTTCGGACGCGCGGGAGCCGCCATCTCACCGTGGCTCAGCGGCGGGGCCGGCTGGTAGCCGCCCTGCTGGGGGTAGCCCTGGGGCTGGCCGCCCTGGGGGTAGCCGCCCTGCTGCGGGTAACCGCCCTGCTGCGGGTAACCGCCCTGCTGGGGGTTGTTGCCCTGGTTGTAGGGGTCGTTCGGAGTGGTCATGCGACGGACCGTAGGAGTGCGCGGGGTCGCAGTCGACCGGAAATCACAATCCGTTAGCTACCTGTGGTGGCTTTACACTGACTGTACGCACTGATCGGAAGTGCCCGGAAACTGATGGCGAGAACACCAGCACCACGGCGACCACGTCGATGATCATCGTGACAGTGCCGAAGGCCAGGTCAAGCGGGTCGACGGCCAGGCCGAACGCCGAGGCGAACCCGGTCGCGACGGCCAGCAGCCGGATCACGCCGAGGAACGCGCCGCCCGCCGCGAGCACGGTCAGCGCGATGCGCGCCCAGTTCCGGCCGGACGCCACGCGGTTCGCCAGCAGCACGTACAGCAGCAGCACGCCGAACACCAGCAGCAGGCCGAACACGACGCCACCGGTCGCGGCGGCGTCCAGCTCGTCCTGCCCGAGGCCGGGTTGGCGGGCGCGCAGCTCGCCGATCAGCATCTCCCGGTCGCCGAGCTGCACCACGAACCGGGCCGCGCCGACGAGGGCGCTGAGGATGAACAGCCACCGGGCCAGGTCGACGCGCTTCGGCGGGGCCGGCCGGTCCGGCTTCGCCTTCGTCTTCGGTGCGGGCGCGGTCATCCCCGGTCCAGCCAGCCCGCGGCCTCCACCGCCCAGTACGTGAGCACGACGTCCGCGCCCGCGCGGCGGATCGAGGTGAGCATCTCCAGCACGGTGCGCTCGCGGTCGATCCAGCCGTTGCGCGCCGCTGCCTCGACCATCGCGTACTCGCCGGAGATCTGGTACGCCGCGACCGGCACGTCCGAGACCTGCGCCACGGCGGCCAGCACGTCGAGGTACGGCAGGGCGGGCTTCACCATGACCATGTCGGCGCCCTCGGCGAGGTCGAGCGCGACCTCGCGCAGCGACTCGCGGATGTTCGCCGGGTCCTGCTGGTAGGTCTTGCGGTCGCCCTGGAGCTGCGACTCCACCGCGTCCCGGAACGGCCCGTACAGCGCGGACGCGTACTTGGCGCTGTAGGCGAGGACGCCCGTGTCGGTGTGCCCGGCCTCGTCCAGCGCGGCCCGGACCACCCCGATCTGGCCGTCCATCATGCCGCTGGGGCCGACCACGTGGGCGCCCGCCTCGGCCTGGGCCACGGCCATCTCGCCGTAGACCTCCAGCGTGGCGTCGTTGTCCACCGCGCCGTCCGGCGTGAGCAGGCCGCAGTGGCCGTGGTCGGTGAACTCGTCGAGGCAGAGGTCCGACATGAGCACGGTGCTGTCGCCCAGCTCGGAGCGCAGGTCGCGCAGGGCGGCGTTGAGGATGCCGTCCGGGTCGGTCGCGCCGGACCCGACCGCGTCGCGCTCCGCCGGGACGCCGAACAGCATGATGCCGCCGACGCCCGCCTGCACCGCCTCCACCGCCGCCTTCACCAGCGACTCGCGGGTGTGCTGGTGCACGCCCGGCATGCTGGCGATCTCGGTGGGCCGCGACGCGCCCTCCTTGACGAACATCGGCAGCACGAGCTGGCGCGGCCGGACGGTCGTCTCGCTGACCAGGCGCCGCATGGCGGGCGTGGTGCGCAGCCTGCGGGGCCGGTGGGCTGGGAACACGGCGGTACTCCCTCGTCGGAAAACGCGCCGGGGCCACGCGAAGGTGGCCCCGGTCGCACTGCCTCTCACTGCGGAACAGCTGGTCAGGAACGGCGCAGGCGCTTGGTCTTGCGCGGGGGCGGCAGCGCGCCCTCGGCCCGCAACCGGGCCGCGTGCTGGGCGAGCGCGTCCACCAGGGCCGGCACGTTGGCGTCCTCCGGCTGCACGTCGACCCGCAGGCCGAACTCGCGCGCCGTCTCCGCCGTCTGCGGCCCGATGCACGCCACCAGCGTGCGGGCGTGCGGCTTGCCCGCGATGCCGACCAGGTTCCGGACCGTGGACGACGAGGTGAAGCACACCGCGTCGAACCCGCCGGACTTGATCATCTCGCGGGTGTCCGCGGGCGGCGGGGCGGCCCGGACGGTCCGGTAGGCCGTCACGTCGTCGATCTCCCAGCCGCGGTCGCGCAGACCGGCCGCCAGGGTCTCGGTGGCGATGTCGGCCCGCGGCAGCAGCACGCGGTCCACCGGGTCGAGGATGTCGTCGTACGGCGGGAAGTCCGCCAGCAGGCCCTCGGACGACTGCTCGCCGCTCGGCACCAGCTCGGGGATGATGCCGAACGAGCGCACCTTCGCCGCCGTGGACTCGCCCACGCAGGCGATCTTCACGCCGGAGAACGCGCGGGCGTCCAGGCCGAACTCGCGGAACTTCTCCCACACCGCGCGGACGGCGTTGGTCGAGGTGAACACCACCCACTGGTAGCGGCCGTCGACCAGGCCCTTCACCGAGCGCTCCATCTGCGCCGGGCTGCGCGGCGGCTCCACCGAGATGGTGGGCACCTCCACCGGGATCGCGCCGTGCGAGTGCAGCCGGTCGCTCATCGCGCCCGCCTGCTCCTTCGTCCTCGGCACGAGCACGCGCCAGCCGTACAGCGCGCGCGACTCCCACCAGGACAGCTTCGGCCGCCCGGCGACGCCCGCGCCGACCGTGACGACCAGCGGGCCGCCCAGGTCGCTCGCGTCGGCGGCGAGGGAGGCCAGCGTGGTGTCGACGGTGCGCTGGCCGAAGCCGGTGCCGTCCGCCGTCACCGCGACCGGGGTCTGCGGCGCCAGGCCGTGCTCGACCAGCGAGGACGCCGCCTCGGCCAGGTGGCCGCCGGTGGCGTGCAGGACGAGCGTGCCCGGCGCGGCCGCGAGGCTCGCCCAGTCGGTCACGCCCCGGACGTCGGCCTCGGTGTGCACGGCGCCCAGCGCCACGCCCGCGTAGGCGGGCACGGCGGTGCCGCCGGGCACGCCCGGCACGACGTCGAACGCGATCGTGGTCTTGGAGACGGCCTGGGCCTCCTTGACCACGGAGTCCTGGGTCAGCGGGTCGCCCGCCACCAGGCGCACCACGGCGAGGCCGTTCTTCGCCTCGGCGACCAGGTCCTTCGCCACGTCGGCGGGGTCGCCCACGGCGGGGCGGACCTCGACGCCGTCCGGTACCAGCGCCACCACCTCGCCCGGTACGTCCGGATCGGTCACCACGAGCTCCGCCTTGGCGAGCAGGTCTCGGGCCCGGACCGTGAGCAGCCCGGTGTCGCCGGGGCCGGAGCCCACGAAGGCGACTCGGCCGGGGGTCTTGCGCGCGCGGGTCATCAGGGCACTCCCCATCAACTACGCCCCGCCGGCGACGCAGCGGCGTGGCCGGAGAGGTCGAGCAACTCGGCGGCCAGCGCGCGGCCGAGTTCCTCTGCTGCGGTCAAGTCACCGGTGGCAGACGCACGGAGGAGGTCGCCGTCCTCCGTCGCCATGACCCCGCGCAGGGACAGGCGGAGAACCTCGGTCCCGTCCTCGGCGAGGTCTTCCACCACATCGGCCAGTGCGCCGACCGGCGCGCTGCAACCCGCCTCCAGCGCGGCCAACAGGGCGCGCTCGGAGGCGACAGCGGCCCGACTGGCCGAGTCGTCCAGAGTGGACTGGAGGAGGTGTTCGGCGTCGACGTCGTCGACCCGGCACTCCACTGCGAGGGCGCCCTGGGCGGGCGCGGGGAGCATCTGGATGGGCTCCAGGGTCTCGGTGATCTCGGCCGTGCGGCCCAGGCGGGCGATGCCCGCGCGGGCCAGCACGACGGCGTCCAGCTCGCCGTCGACGACCTTGCGGATGCGGCTGTCGACGTTGCCGCGGATCGCGACCACCTCGATGCCCAGGCCCAGCGCCTCCAGCTGCGCGGCGCGGCGCGGCGAACCGGTGCCCACCCGCGCGCCGGGCGGCAGCTCGCCCAGGGTGAGGCCGTCGCGGGCGACGAGCGCGTCGCGCGGGTCCTCGCGGGGCGGCACGGCGGCCAGCGACAGGCGGTGGTCGGGGGCCGTCGGCAGGTCCTTGTACGAGTGCACGGCGACGTCCACCTCGCCGTTGGCGAGCGCGTCGCGCAGCGCCGAGGTGAACACGCCGACGCCGATCTCGGCGATGGGCGCGTCCGACCGGTCACCGGGGGTCGAGACGGTGACGATCTCCACGTCGGCCCCCGCCGCGCGCAGCGCGTCGGCCACGTGGCCGGTCTGCGCGAGCGCGAGGGCGCTGCCGCGGGTGCCGATCCTCAGGGTGCGGTTCACCGCTTCTCACCTTTGGGTTGCGTCGAATGGGGTGTGCTGACTGCGGACGGCGCCTGCGGGTCGAGCCCGAACAGCTCGCGCAGCGCCTCGGCGTAACCGGCGCCCCCGGGTGCCGCGGCCAGCTCCTTCACCCGCACGGTGGGGGTGTGCAGGAGCTTGTCCACGACCCGGCGCACGGTCTTCGCCAGTTCGTCGCGCACCGCGCCGTCCAGCTCGGGCAGCCGCGAGTCCAGTCGCAGCAGCTCGGCGTCGACGACCTCGGCGGCGCGCTTGCGCAGTGCCGTCACGGTGGGCGTGACCCCGGCCGAGCGCTGCCCCGCCAGGTAGGCGCGGACCTCCTCGGCCACGATCTCCGCCGCGCGCAGGGCGTCCTGCCCGGTCGGGGCGTCGGACAGCCTGCGCTGGAGGGTCTCCAGGTCGACCACGCGGACGTTGTCGAGCAGCGTCGCGGCGGGGTCGACGTCCTTGGGCAGGCCGAGGTCGCAGACGACCAGCGGCTTGCCCGGCTCGCGGTCGCCGATCAGCTCGGCGCCCACGACCGTGTCGACGGAGCCGGTGCAGGCGAACAGCACGTCCGCGCCGGCGATCTCGTCGGCCAGGTGCTCCAGGCCGGTGGAGCGGGCGGTCACGCCGTCCGCGCGCAGCGCCGAGGCCAGCCGCTCGCCGTTGACGGCGGTGCGGTTGGCGATGGCGACCTCGCCGATGCCGGCGCGGCGCAGGTGCGCGGCGGCCAGGCCGCCCATCGAACCGGCGCCCACGATGACGGCCTTGCGGCCGGTCAGGCCGCCGAGGACGGTCGCGGCGTCGCCGAGGGCCTCGGACACGACGGACGAGCCCGCGTGGTCGATGCCGGTGTCGGTGTGGATGCGCTTGCCGACCCGCAGGGCGTGCTGGACCAGCTCGTGCAGCGTGCGGCCGACCACGCCCGCCTCGTCGGCGGCGTTGTAGGAGCCGCGCAGCTGCCCGAGGATCTGGGCCTCGCCGACGACCATCGAGTCGAGGCCGCCCGCCACGGAGAACAGGTGCTCGACCGCGGCGGCGGCGTAGTGCACGTAGAGGTGCTCGAACAGGTCGCCGGGCTCGGCGCCCGCCTGCTCGGCGAGCACCTCGACGACCTCGTTCATGCCGCCGTGGAAGGTCTCGACGACCGCGTACACCTCGACCCGGTTGCAGGTCGACAGCAGCACGGCCTCGGACACGCTGGGCGCCCTGAGCAGCCGGTCGAGGACCTTGGCCCGGTCGGCGTCGGCGACCGCGACGCGCTCCAGCACCGGGACGGGGGTGGTCCGGTGGGACAGACCGACGACGAGCACGCTCATGCGGCCACCACCGGCCGGCTCGCTACCCGCACGATCACGGGCGAATCACCACCCCGTCCACTCCCACGCCGTTGACCACGTCACCGGCGGCCTCGTCCGCCCGCCGCGCGACGTGGAACGACAGGATCTGCATCTCGACCGCCAGGTCGACCTTGCGCACCTCGACGTAGTCCGGGACCTGGAGGACGACGGGTGCGAAGTTCAGGATGCACTGAACGCCCGCCGATACCAAACGGTCACAGACGGCCTGAGCGGCCTGAGGAGGCGTCGCGATGACGCCGATCGACACTTCGCGTTCCGCGCAGACGGACGTGATGTCGTCGATGTGGTCGACGGGTATGCCGCCTACCGGCACTCCCGTGAGATCCGGGTCGATGTCGAACAGCGCGGCGACCGGGAAACCGCGGCTGGGGAAGCCGCCGTAATTGGCGAGCGCGTGACCAAGATTACCGATCCCGACGACCGCCACCGAGTGCTTGCGGGTGAGGCCGAGGATGCGCTCGATGTGGCTCACGAGCACCTCGACGTCGTAGCCGACGCCGCGCGTGCCGTACGAGCCGATGTAGGAGAGGTCCTTGCGGAGCTTCGCCGAGTTCACCCCGGCCGCGCCCGCCAGCTCCTCGCTGGAGATGGTCGTCACCTGCTGCTCGACCATCCCGGACAGCACCCGGAGGTAGACCGCCAGCCGCGCGACCGCCGCCTCGGGGATGGCCCGGGCCCGCTCGCGGACCTCCGCGGTGGTCTCCGCGGCGGCCACCTTCGGTGCGGCCGTCTTCGGAGCGGTCGCCTTCGGGCTGGTCACGGCACCGTCACCACGCCCCCGCCGATCCGCCACGCCAAGACTCCTCGACATCCGTCGCACCGACCCGCCGGGCACCGCCACCAGCGGGGTGATGCGACCACCGTACCGCTTGTGAACGCTTGCACAAAGTTGACGGACGCCGTCGGTGCCCACTTCGTCACCCCCGCGAACGGCGTGTCGTCCCGGGTGGACGCCCCCCGCGCGAAACAGGTGAGCCGCGCCGCCCCGTGGATACGGGGGGACGCGGCTCACCTCGGGGCGAATTCCCGAGGTCTTTCCTACGACCAGTCGGGAAATCGCGGTACCGGATCGGGCGACGCCGATCCGAGCGGGTCGGGCGGTGGGAGCGGCCCGATCCGCCGGGCCGCTCCCACCTGGTCGGTTGCCGGTCAGGCGGCCGGCGGGGTGAGGACCTTGCCGATGACGAACACGGTCGCGTTCGCGGTCGGGACGTTGCCGCACAGCACGGGGGCACCGTTCACGGTCATCGAGTCGCCGGTGCCGGCGATGGTCAGCTGCTTGCCCTGGAGCGAGTCGACGGAACCGGCCGCCTCCAGGCCCTTGGCGTCGTAGCGCTTGCCGACGACGTGGTACTTCAGGATGTCGCCCAGCACGGCCGGCTGGCCCGCCAGCTCGGCGAACTTCGCGTCGCCCAGCTCGGCGAACGCCGGGTCGGCCGGCGCGAACACGGTGATCGCCTTCTGCGAGTTCAGCGTGTCGACCAGGCCGGCCGCCTGCACGGCGGCCACCAGCTTGGTGAGCAGCGGGTTGTTGGACGCCGCGGTGGCCACCGGGTCGGTCACCATGCCCTGCAGCGAGCCCTTGTTCGCCGGGTCGGTCGGGACCTGGGCGCAGCCGGCGCCGAAGACGTCCGTGGTCTCCGTGACGCCGTCGCCGCCCGACGCCATGGCGGAGGACGAGCTGGTGGCGGTGGTCGTGGCGGCGGCCGGGGCCTCGCTGCTGCCGGAGCCGGTGGAAGCGGTGTCGCTGCTGCTGCAGGCGGTGACCGACAGGGCGGCGGCGGCGATGGCACCGATCATGGCGAGCTTGGGGTTCCGCACAGCGGATCACTCCTCGTTGTTTACCGGGTTCGGTAGTCACTAAGACATTCGAAGCACCGGCCCATCCGGTTCGCCCGGATCACCCGACGGTGAAAAAAACCGAGTGCCACCCGGTCGCGCCGTCCGGCACGGGCGCGACGCGCGCCTGCGGCTGCGTGACGCCGGACGCGCTCGTGGCCCGCACCTCGACCAGGTGACCGCCCGGCGGCAGGTCCAGCTCGGCGCGCCACATCCGCCACGTCGAGCCGTTGACCTCCGCCGCCAGCCGCGCGGCCTGCCACGGCCCCCCGTCGGAGCGCAGCTCGACCTTCGCCACGCCGTCCGGCTGCGCCCACGCCACACCGGTCACCACCGCCGGACCGGAGACCGTGGCCAGGCCCTCGGGGCTGTCGATGCGGGACATGACCTTGATCGGCCCGCGCTCGCCCCAGCCGCGCTCCAGCCAGTACGCCCTCTTCGCGGCGAACGTGGTCAGCTCCAGGTCCACCACCCACTTGGTCGCCGACACGTAGCCGTAGAGGCCGGGCACGACGAGGCGCGCGGGGAAGCCGTGCTCCACGGGCAGCGGCTCGCCGTTCATGCCCAGGGCGATGAGCGCGCCGCGGTCCTCCTCCAGCACGACGTCGACCGGGCTGCCCGCGGTCCAGCCGTCGGCGCTGGTGGAGAGCAGCTGGTCGGCCCCGTCCCGGACGCCGGCCTCCAGCAGCACGTCGCGCAGCGGCACGCCGACGAAGTTCGCGGTGGACACGTACGGGCCGCCGACCTCGTTGGACACGCAGGTCATCGTGATCGTGCGCTCGACCAGGTCGCGGCGGCGCAGGTCGTCGTAGCGGAGGTTCAGCTCGCGGTCGACCAGGCCGTGCACGCGCAGCACCCAGTCCTCGGCGCGCACGCGCGGGACGCTCAGCGCCGTGTCGACGCGGTAGAAGTCCCGGTTCGGGGTGATGAACGACGGGGTGCCCTCGCCCGCGAAGTCGACGCCGGCGGGGATCGCCGGGGCCGGCCGGGCGGGGGTGAGGTCGCCGACGGCCCGGCGCGACGCCTCGACGTCCACCCGGTTGCCCAGGAACTGCCCGCCCGCGCCCGCGACGACCGCGCCGACCGCCGTGGCGCCCGAGGCGACCAGGAACCGCCGCCGGTCCGCCGAGGCGACGCCGGGCGTGCTGTCGCCGGTCGTGTCGCCGGTCGTGTCGCCGGTCGTGCTGTCGGTCGTGTCGCCGGTCGCGGTCCCCTCGGCGGGGGCCCCGGCCGCGGCGAGGGCGCGGGCGTGCAGCAGGCGGAACACGAGGACGCCCGCCACCAGGCTCGCGATCGGCGAGAGGACGGAGAGCTGCCCCAGGTCCGGCCGGTACAGCACCGCCGCGACGCCCAGCAGGCCGAGCACCACCGCGAGCACCGTGCCGGGCAGCGGCGAGCGGCGCGACAGCAGGCCCGCCACCAGCGCGGCGACGACCAGCACGACCGCCATGCCGAGCAGCAGCACGAGCTTGTCCGCCGTGCCGAAGGTCCGGACCGCGAAGTCCTTGACCGGGCTCGGGGTGAAGTCGATCGCGGTGTTGCCGACCGCGAGGAACGGTGACGACGGGGGTCCGACCAGCGCCGCGACCAGGTGTCCGGCCGCCAGCGCGGCGGCCACCCCGAGCAGTCCGACGAGTGCCGCGGTCCAGCGCTTCATGAGGGTGATTCGACACCCGCGCCCGACCGGTTCACCGAATCCGTAAGCGGTCGGTAATCGGACCCGCCGACAACCGGACCGGGTCGGGCCGGGCCGGGGTCAGGCGAGGGCGGCGCGCAGCCGGTCCTCCTCGACCGACCAGTACCCGTGCTCCTCGCCGTCGACCAGGATCACCGGCACCCGGTCGCCGTACTCGGCGCGCAGCTCGCGGTCCGCGTCGACGTCCTGGACGTCCCACGGCACGCCCAGCTCGCCGCAGATCCGCTCCAGGTCCGCCCTGGCCCGCTCGCAGGCGTGGCAGTCGACCCGGCTCATCAACGTGACGTGGTGGCTCACGGCGCCCAGGTTAGGGCCACCGGGTCGGGCCCCCGGGTCGAGGGCCGTCAGGTCTGGGGCAGCCGCAGCCGGGCCCGCGCCAGCTTCCCCGTGGGCGAGTGCGGCAGGGCCTCGGCGAACTCCACGGCGGTCGGCACCTTGAACTTGGCCAGGTGCGCCGCGCAGTGCTCCCGCACGTCGTCCTCGGTCAGCTCGGCGCCCTCGGCGAGCACCAGCACGACCTTCACCGACTCGCCGGTGCGCTCGTCGGGCACGCCGACCGCCGCCGCCTCGGCCACGCCGGCCAGCTCGCGCAGCACCTGCTCGACCTCGTGCGGGTAGACGTTGAACCCGTTGACGATGATCAGGTCGCCCGCCCGGTCCACGAGGTGCAGGTCGCCGTCCTCGTCGAGGTAGCCGACGTCGCCGGTGCGGAACCAGCCGTCGGCGTCCGGGCCGTGCGCGCCGTCCGGCCAGTAGCCGCTGAACAGGTTGTCGCCCTTCGCGGCGACCAGGCCGGTGCCGGGCTCGTCCTCGTCCTGGTCGAGCGGGCGGCCGTCGGTGTCGACCAGCCGCACCTGCACGCCGGGCAGCGCGCGGCCGACCGAGCCGGGCTTGGGCGTCCCGCCGGCGAGGGTGCTGGTGAGCACGGGACCGGTCTCGGTGAGGCCGTAGCCCTCGTAGACGGGCAGGCCGACCGCGCGGCGCACGGCGTCGAGCACGCCGGGCGCGAGCGGCGCGGCGCCGGAGGTGAACAGGCGGACCGTCGCCAGGTCCTCGCGCAGCCGCTCGACGGGCTGGGCCAGGATCGCCGCGTACATCGGGGGCACGCCGACGAGCGTGGTCACCCGGTGCTCGCGGATCGCGGTGAGCGCCAGGTCGGGGTCGAAGCGCTCCAGCAGCACGGCCGTCGCGCCCGCGCCCGCCACCTGGAACAGGCCGGGGCCGAGGCCGTAGACGTGGAAGAGGGGCAGCGCGAGCAGCACCCGGTCGCCCGCGGTGACCGGGGCGGGGCGCAGCGACGCGCACTGCTCGACGTTCGCCAGCAGCGCCCGGTGCGACAGCATCGCGCCGCGCGGCGAACCGGACGTGCCGGAGGTGTAGCCGAGGACGGCCAGGTCCTCGCCGGAGGCGCGCGCGGCGAACTCCTCGCCCGGCTCCAGCGTCGGCTCGGGCAGCACCTCGGCGTCGCCGCCGGCGCCGTCGCCGATCAGCAGCCGCGCGCCGCTGTCGGCCACGAGGCGTTCGAGCTCGCGGGCGGGCTGGCCGGGGGCGGCGGGCACCACGACGCCGCCGGCGCGCAGCACGCCGAACACGGCGACGCAGAACGCGAGCCCGGTGGGCATCCGCACGACCACCCGGTCGCCGGGCTCCACGCCCGCTCGGACCAACCGGTGCGCCTCACCGTCCACGGCGGCGTCGAACTCCGCCCAGGTGAGGCTGTTCGCAGTCGTGACATCGACCAGTGCGACGTGCTTGGGTCCACGGTGCGCGGAGGCGCGAACCAGGTCGGCGACGTTGCGGGCGGAAGCTGCCAACTCGACCTCCTGGGGAACCACGGCGTACCTCAGCGCAGTCTGTCACGTGCGGGCGACGTCACGCAGTGCCGCCTTCCGCACCGCGGGCTGGAGACCACTTGCCGCTACCTACTACGGAGTAACAACACGTATGCTGCCGGCACGGCGACTCTGTGGAGGTGCCGCGAGCCGATGACCGCACGGGCACGCGAGAACTCCGTCCGAACCAACCGGACACTCCGCTCCAGGTGGAGCTCGGGAGGGCAGTCCAGCACGATCGAGAGCGTGGGGAGCGACGCGGCCGAGGAGCCGTGGAACCTGGTCCGGGCCGCGCAGGACGGCGACGCGGACGCGTTCGGCGCGCTCTACGACCGGTACGTCGACGTCGTGTACCGGTACGTGCTGTTCCGCGTGGGCGACCGCACGTTCGCCGAGGACGTCACCAGCGAGACGTTCCTGCGCGCCCTGCGCAGCATCCGCTCGATCAGCTACCAGGGCCGCGACGTCGGCGCGTGGTTCGTCACCATCGCCCGCAACATCGTCTTCGACCACGTGAAGTCCAGCCGCTACCGGCTGGAGGTCACCACGGCCGAGCTGACCGACAACCGCGAGGTCGCCGACGGCCCGGAGCAGGAGGTGCTGACCGGCGCGGCCAACGCCGAACTGCTCCGCTGCGTCGCCCAGCTGGGTGACGACCAGCGGGAATGCATCACCCTGCGCTTCATCCAGGGCTTGTCCGTCGCGGAGACGGCCGCGAGGATGGGCCGCAACGAAGGCGCCGTCAAGGCCCTGCAACACCGGGCGGTGCGCCGGTTGGCCCAACTGCTGCCGAGCTGGCTGCGGTGACCGCCGTCGCGCCGCCCGGACGTGCGTAACCCCGGGACCGCCCGGTTCGTTAGCCGGTGCAGGATCGTTCGAAACGGTGCGGGATGGTGGGCAGAGGGATCACGCCGTTGTGGCGTCACAGGCAGCGCGAGCAGTTCGCCCGCGCGGTCGACGCGCACCCCGGGGAAGCCGGGCCGGACGGTGCGGAGGACGCGGACGACGCGTTCGCCGACGAGCTGGCCGTCGTGGCGCTGTTGCGGAAAGCCGCAGCCACCTCCGGGCCGGACGCCGAGACCAGGGCGAGGATGCGCGAGCGCGTCCTCGGCGCGAGCCCGCCGCCGCCCACCAAGGTCGACCTCGTCCGCCCGCACCGCACCGGGGCGCGCGGGCGATTAGCGGTCGCGCTCGCCGCCGCGCTGTGCCTGCTGTTCTCGCTCGCCGGGATGAGCCTGCTGCTCAGCCGCGACGCGCTGCCCGGCGACGCCCTGTACGGGGTGAAGCGGACCGCCGAGTCCGCCTCCCTCGGCCTCACCTTCGGCGAGCAGCCGAAGGGCTACAAGCGCCTGGAGTTCGCCACCGCGCGCCTGGACGAGGTGGAGACGCTCGTCGAGCGCTACCGCGAGTCCGGCGGCGGGCCGCTCGGGGCGTACCTGACCGCGCTGGCCGACTTCGACGCCGACGCCGCGGCCGGTTCCCGCGTGCTGACCGCGCTCGGCGCGGACTCGGACCGGGGCGCGCTCGACGGGCTCCGCGACTGGGCGCTGTCCCAGGCGCGGCGGCTCGACGGGCTGCGGGCGTCGCTGCCCGCCGACGCCGCAGCGCGCGCCGACGGGTCTCGGGACCTGCTCGACCGGATCGCCGAGCGCGCGACCGCGCTGCGCGACCGCGGGTCGTGCGGGGCGGTCGCGTCGGACCAGGTCGACCAGGTGGGTCCGCTGCCCGCCCAGGACGACTGCGCCGCGTCACCCGCCCCGGCCGACCCCACCGCGCCCACGACGGTCACGCCGACCGCGCCGGGGTCCACGGCGGTCGTCGTGCCCACCGCGCCCGGCGGCCTGCCCGGCACCGGCACCGGCACCGGTACCGGCACCGGGACCCGGCCGGAGCCGACGGGCGTCGAGCCCCCCGCGCCGGGCGGCGTGCCGACCGCGCCCGCGCCGCCGGTGCCCGTCCCGCCGGTCACCACCACGCCCGGTCCGCTGCTGCCGCTGCCCACCCTGACGATCCCGTCGCTGCCGCTGCCCGGCCTGGGCGGCTGATCGCTACCCTGTCCCCATCGGACCGCGGGAGGCGCTGACGTGGCGAAAAGGCGTGTGGTGGAGGGTTCGGCCGAGCGGGAGAGGCTCGCCGCGCTGGCCGGCGAGGCGTCGGCCGAAGCGGCGCTGGCGGTCGTCGACCCGGCGGGGAGCGCGTCCACCGACCTCACCGCCGCCGCCTTCTTCGACGTCGACAACACCATGATGATGGGCGCGTCGATCTTCCACTTCGCCCGCGGCCTGGCGGCCCGCAAGTACTTCAAGAACTCCGACCTCGCGGGCTTCGCCTGGCAGCAGCTGAAGTTCCGGGTGGGCGGCCGGGAGGACCCGCAGAGCGTGGCGGCGTCGCGGGAGCAGGCGCTGTCGTTCGTCGCGGGCCGGTCGGTCGCCGAGATCGTCTCCCTCGGCGAGGAGATCTACGACGAGCTGATGGCCGACCGGATCTGGACCGGCACGCAGGCGCTGGCCCAGATGCACCTGGACGCCGGCCAGCGGGTGTGGCTGGTCACCGCCACGCCGGTCGAGCTGGCCCAGATCATCGCCCGCAGGCTCGGCCTCACCGGCGCCCTCGGCACGGTCTCCGAGAGCTCCGACGGCGTCTACACGGGCCGGCTGGTCGGCGACCTCCTGCACGGCCGGGCCAAGGCGCACGCCGTGCGCGCCCTGGCCGCCAAGGAGGGCCTGGACCTGCGCCGCTGCACCGCCTACTCGGACTCGGTCAACGACGTGCCGATGCTGTCGGTCGTCGGCACCGCGGTGGCCGTGAACCCGGACTCGGGCCTGCGCGAGACCGCCCGCAAGCGGGGCTGGGAGATCCGCGACTTCCGCACCGGCCGCAAGGCCGCGAAGATCGGCGTCCCCTCCGTGCTGGGCGCGGGCGCGCTCGCCGGCGCGGTGGCCGCCACCATGGCCTACCGCCGCCGCCTGCGCTGAAGGGCCGCCCGTCCAGGGGCCGCCCGTCGCGGGACCGCCGCCGCTGCCGGCCGCCGCCTGCGCTGAGGGGCCGCCACCGCGGGAGGCGCCGCCGCGGGAGGCCGCGGTCAGCCCAGGAACACGTTCCGGCGCTGGGTGAGCAGCCGGTAGAGGGTCTGCTGGATCGTCTCGCGCACCTGGTCGGTCAGGTTGAACACCAGCATCGGGTCGTCCGCCGCCTGCGCGCCGTGCACGTCGGTGCGGATCGGCTCGCCGAACTCGATGTACCACTTCGACGGCAGCGGGATCGCGCCCAGCGGCCCCAGCAGCGGGAAGAACGGCGTCACCGGGAAGTAGGGGAACCCGAACAGCCTGGCCAGCGCCTTGATGTCACCGATCTTGGGGTAGATCTCCTCGGCGCCCACGATCGAGCAGGGGATGATCGGCACGCCCGTGTTCAGCGCCGCCGACACGAACCCGCCGCGCCCGAACCGCTGGAGCTTGTAGCGGTCCTTGAACGGCTTGCCGATGCCCTTGAACCCCTCGGGCCACACGCCGACCAGCTCGCCGGAGGTCAGCAGCCGCTCGGCGTCCGGGTTGCACGCCAGCGTCTGGCCGGACTTGCGCGCCAGCGCGCCCAGCACGGGCGTCCTGAACACCAGGTCCGCGCCGAGCATCCGCAGGTGCCGGTGCTTCGGGTGGTCGTTGCGCAGGGCGAACGCCGTCATCAGCGCGTCCAGCGGCAGCGTGCCGGAGTGGTTGGCGACGATCAGCGCGCCGCCCTCGGCGGGCACGTTGTGCAGGCCGAGCGGCTCCACCCGGAACCACTTCTCGTACAGCGGCCTCAGCGGCGGCATGAGCAGCGTGTCGGTCAGGTCGCGGTCGAAGCCGAACTCGTCGACCCGGTAGTCGCCCTGGACGCGGCGGCGCGCGAAGGCCAGCAGGTCCGCCAGCCGCCGCTCCCAGTCCGCCGGCCGCTGCCCCGGCGTGGGCAGCGGCGTCACCGTGCCACCCGCTCCCGGGCCGCCCGGTCGCCGGCCGGCCCGCTCCGCGCCGTGCAGGGGGATGACCCGCGCCTCCGCCACACCCGCCTCCTCTCCGGCCGAACCGGCCGTCAGCGGAACCTCGCGGCCACGTCGAGCACACCGCGCTCGACCGCCGCCACCAGCTCCGGGTCGATGAGCGGCGACAGCGCGCGGCCGCTCACGTAGTCGTCGAACGCCTGCTGGGTGGTCCACCGCGGCGTGAAGCCGAACTCGGTCTTCAGCAGCGTCGTGTCCACCACCCGGCCCCAGTTGAGGAACCTCATCTGGTCCGGGGAGAAGTCCACCAGCCGCGCGCCGCGGAACAGCCGCCCCACCGAGGGCACCGCCGGGCTCGGCACGCGCAGGTTCACCCGCCCGGCCCGCCGGATGGCCTGCGAGAGCAGCAGCACGCCGTCACCGCCCACGTTGTAGACGCCGGGCAGGTCGTGCAGGGTCGCGCGCTCCAGGACCGCCAGGGCGTCCTCGGAGTGCAGCAGCTGCACCCGCGCGTCGTAGCCGAGCACCGTCGGCACCACCGGCAGGGCGAAGTACCTGGTCAGCACCGTGTCGATGCGCGGGCCGATGAAGTTCGTGAAGCGCAGCGACGTGACCGACACGTCCGGGCGGCGGCGCGAGAAGCCGCGCACGTAGCCCTCGACCTCGACCGCGTCCTTCGCGTACCCGCTGGACGGCAGGTCCTTGGGGCCCATGTCCTCGGTGAACACCGCCGGGTCGCGCGAGCTGGACCCGTACACCGCGCTGGTCGACTTCACGACGAGCTTGCGCACGTGCGGCGACTTCTGGCACGCGGCCAGCAGCTGCATCGTGCCGATGACGTTCATCTCCTTCATCGCGGTGCGGCCGGTCGGCCCGGCCGGGTTCGCGGTCACCGACGCGTGGACGACCGTGTCGACCTGCGCGGTGGCGATGACCTTCGCGATGAGCGGGTTGCGGATGTCGGCCCGCACGAACTCCGCACGCCCCATGCGGCGCAGCACGTCGCGCGGGGGCGGCTCGGTGTCCACGCCGAGCACGCGCTCGACGTCCGGGTTCGCCGCGAAGCGCGCGGCGAGGTGGCCGCCGAGGAAGCGGCTGCATCCGGTGACGAGGACGACCTTGGGCGCCATGCGACTCCATCTGCGGGGGGACTGGCGACGATGCTAGTCCCGTTCCGCGCGGCGCGACCGCCGGCGGGGCGGCACCTTGACGCAGCTCACCGGAGCTCCCCCGCGATTCACCCGAACGGCGGGGTGACGCGGGGCCCCGGGAACGGCGACACCGCCGGTCCCGCGGCACGAGGCCGGGGCCGGCGGTGTCCGAGAACCCGCAGGGGTTACTTGCCGCGCTTCCTGCGCTGCACCCGCGTCTTGCGAAGCAGCTTGCGGTGCTTCTTCTTCGACATGCGCTTGCGGCGCTTCTTGATGACCGAGCCCATGCGGGTCCCTCTTCACTTCTCGACGTCGGTTGTCTGTCTCCACGCGCCGGTGGAGACACCCGTCAAGTGGGCGCGCCGACACCAGGCACGAACGGCCTATGAGTTTACCCGGCCGCCGGCACGGCCCTTCACCCGGCGTCGAAGTAGGCGTTCCGCAGGTACTCGTCGACCGCTTTTTCCGGCACCCTGAACGACTTGCCCACCCGCACCGCGGTGAGCTCTCCCGAGTGCACCAGCCGGTACACCGTCATCTTCGACACGCGCATCACTAGCGCGACCTCGGCGACCGTCAGGAACTTGACTTGGCCGAGCGCGTTCTCCTCCGCAGGCATGGATCACCGCGTCCTTCGACACGCGTCGTGCCGTCGGCTTCCCCACCGACGGTTCGACACGCACGTGCTGCCCTGAGGGTAACGGGACAGGTGGGACTGGTGCGACGGCCAATGGCGGGATCAGTCCGCCTCGTGGGCGCGTCCCAGCTCCACCGAACGGTCGCGCGCGGCCTCCAGGGCCGCCAGCATGGCCGCGCGCACGCCGTGCCGCTCCAGCTCCCGGATGGCCATGATCGTGGTGCCCGCGGGCGACGTGACGGCCTCGCGCAGGATCGTCGGGTGCTGCCCGCCCTGGCTCAGCATGGTGGCCGCGCCGACGGCGGACTGGATGATCAGGCTGCTCGCGAGGTCGCGCGGGATGCCCAGCAGGATGCCCGCGTCGATCATGGCCTCGACCAGGTAGAAGAAGTACGCGGGGCCGGAGCCGGACAGCGCGGTCACGGCGTCCTGCTGGCTCTCCGGGACGCGGGCGACCCGGCCGACGGTGCTCAGCAGCTCCTCGACGAGGTCGAGGTGCTCACCGGTGGCGTAGCGGCCCGCGGAGACCGCGCTCATGGCCTCGCCGACCACCATGGGCGTGTTGGGCATGACCCGGACCACCGGCGTGCTGTCGGGCAGCCGGCGCTCGAACAGCGAGGTCGGCAGGCCCGCGCACAGCGACACGACCAGCGTGCCGGGGGTGAGGGCCGGGGCCAGCTCGTCCAGCAGCGGTTCGATGTCCTGCGGCTTGACCGCGACCACGAGCACGTCGGCCCGGCGCGCGGCGGCGGCCACGTCCAGCGCCTCGACCCCGTACTGCGCGGTGAGCGCGGCGGCCCGGTCCGGGTGCTTCTCGGTGAACAGCAGCTCGTCGGCCTTGCGGCCACCCTGGAGCAGGCCGGAGAGCAGCGCCTCCCCGATCTTGCCGGCGCCCAGCACGGCGATCGTCGTCATGGCGCCCAGCCTGCCACGCGCGGGCAACCCCGAACCCGGCCGCCCGGGGCCCGCCGTCAGCCCGCCGGGGTCAGGGCCAGCTGCCGCGCCTGGCACACCAGGCGGCCCGTCGAGTCGATCACCACCGCGTCCTCGTCGAACCACTGGCCGTGGACCGCGCTGCACGACACCCTCATCCGCAGCCAGCCCGGCGCCGGGTCGGCGCGCAGCAGGGCCGTCAGCTGGACCGTGGGCGACCAGCCGAACCGACCGAGGTTGAACGTGACCGGCATCGAGATGTCGCCCGCCACCAGCGCGAAGTACGGGTCGGGGCGCTCGCCGTGCGGCCTGGCCCACAGCCGCAGCACCAGCGGGTCGCCGGTGCGGCCGTTGAGGAAGCCCGCCCCCTCCTGGTCGAGCCGCACGTCGCACACCGAGCCGAGCTTGTAGACGCCGCCGGGGCCCAGGGACGCCAGGTCGACCGAGTTCGCGGGCGGCACGGCGGGCATGTCCGGCAGGTCGGTGTACTCGGGCCGGGCGGTCGGCATGCGGCCGACGGTCACCGACGCCTCGACGCACCCGCGCCCGCGCTGCTCCAGCACCGCCGTCACCACGGTCGCCGTGCGCCCGGCCTTGCGCACGTCGGTCCTGATCAGCACCGGCCCCACCTCGGGGGCGCGCAGGAACTGGGCGCTCACCGACAGCGGCGCGAGGCCCTCGGCGCCCGGCACGGCGGCGCCGGCCGCGTGCACCGCCGCACGGGCCACCAGGGCGAGCAGGAACCCGCCGTGCGGCTTGGGGCCGACCGTCCACTCGGCGGACAGGCCGGCGGTGTACGTGCCGTCGCCGAGGGGGCGGACGGCACTGGCTGTCGAGAACGGCACGGGGCTCCTCACGAACGGCCGACCAGCGAGCGCAGGAAGGACGCGACGTCGGCCGGGCGCTCGGCCAGCCGACGCGCCAGGTGGCCGTACCACCCGCCGCCGAACGGCACGTGGACGCGCACGACGTGCCCCTCGGCCGCGAGGCGCGCCTGCCCGGCGGGGCGGACGCCGTGGCGCACCAGGTACTCGAAGCCCTCGGGCGGGCGGCCGTACCACTTGGCCCGCTCGCCGACGACCTCCACCAGCCTCGGGTCGTGGGTGGCGAACACCGGGCGGCCGGCGCCCGCGAGCAGGGCGTTGGCGCAGCGCACGTAGTTCAGGGCGACCTCGTGCGGGTCGCCGAACGCCGCCGGCGACCCGTCACCGACGCCCCCGCGCAGCCGCACGCGGGTGTCGGCGAGGGCGCGGCAGTCGTCGGGGGTGCGCCGCAGGCACGCCCGCAGCACGACCCCCGTGCCCGGCCACGTGCGGCGCAGCTCGGCGAGCAGGCGCAGCGCCGCGTCGACGTCGAGGTCCCCCGGGTCGAGGGTGACCGAGGTCCCGGCCCGCTCGGCGGCGGCGCACACGCGCGCGACCTGGTCGAGGGCGTCGTCCGGGGACCCGTCGAGGGACGACAGCCGCACGTCGACCTCGGCGTCCGCCGCCAGGCCCACGGCGCGCAGCCGGTCCGGCAGCTCCAGGAGGGGGCGCACGCCGCCGGGGCCGGGGTGGTCCAGGGCGACCCGCAGGCCGCGGTCGACCAGCTCACCGGTCACGTCGACCGCGTCGGCGGCGGTCCCGCCCGCCACGAACCAGCGCACCACGTCCCGGCTCACGGGCGCGGTCGTGACGAACCGGCGCAGCGCGTCGCTGTCCGCGGCGGCCAGGACCGACGTGCGCAACGGGTTCACGATCAAGACAGTAGCCGCCGCGAAGTCACAGGTGGAGCCGGGCGAACAGCAGCGACTCGGCGAGCATCTCGACCCGTTCGGCGGGGGTCCTGGCGCGCCGGGTGTTGACCTCCAGCACTACCTGCCCGGTGAAACCGGTCCGGCCCAGGTGGGCGAGCAGCTCGGCGCACGGCTGCGTGCCGCGGCCCGGCACGAGGTGCTCGTCCTTCGGCAACCCGGAGCCGTCGGCCAGGTGCACGTGGGTCAGGTTGTCGCCCATGCGCTTGGCCATCTCCATGGCGTCCGTGTGCGCGGCGGAGGCGTGCGACAGGTCCAGGGTGTAGTTGCGGTGCCCCACGTCCGTGGGGTCGATCGACGGGCGGAACGCCGTGACCTGCACCGACCGGCCGCGACCGAGGGGGCGGCGGACCGGGAACATGTTCTCCACGGCGATGGCGACCCCGGAGGCGTCCTCCTCCTCGGCCACCAGGTCGGCGAAGCCCTCGGCGTAGCGCTTCTGCCACAGGAACGGCGGGTGCAGCACGACGGTGCGGGCGCCGAGGTCGGCCGCCGCGCGCACGCTGCGCCGCAGGCGCTCCGCCGGGTCGGGCGACCACACGCGCTGGCTGATGAGCAGGCACGGCGCGTGCACGGCCAGCACGGGCACGCCCGTGCGCTCGGACAGCCGCTCCAGCGCGTGCACGTCCTGGCTGACCGGGTCGGCCCACACCATGACCTCGACGCCGTCGTAGCCCAGCTCGGCCGCCGCCTCGAACGCCGCGGTCGCGGGTTGCGGCCACACGGCGGCCGTGGACAGCCCGACCGGGATCAAGACTTCACCAGCAGCATGGCCGCCGGCGAGACCGTCACGATCAGGCCGACCAGCACGGCGAGCACGGTGGTCTGGAGGTCGTCCGCCCGGCGGATCTTGCGCACCATCAGCACGAGACCGATGGTGACACCCAGCGCCACGACGAGCGCGGCGGGCGCGAGGGTCCGCCACAGGTAGTTGAAGCCCAGCCACAGGGCGGCGCCGCCGACGACGCCGACCGCGAGCTGCCCGAGCATGACCAGCCACTCCTTGCCGGCCGACCGGTCGCCCGGCGGGAGGTCGTCCTCGTCGTCGACGTCGGCGGCGTCGGTGAGCCCGGCGGGCTCCTCGTCGTCCTCGAACCGGCGACCGCGGGCCGGGGGCGCGGACGGGTAGTCGTCGCCGTCCTCCTCGTCGAGGTCGACGTAGGGGTGGAAGGCCGTGCTCTCCTGCTCGCGGGGGCCGCGCGGGCCGTTGGGTCCGCGCGGGTCGTCCTCGTCGTCGCCGAACCAGTCCTCGGCGCTCTGGTCGGGCAGCGGCTCCGGCAGCCTGGGCGGCGCGGGCGGCACGATCAGCACCGACTCGGTCGGCAGCGACTCCAGCGGCACGTTCGGCGTGAGCTTGTCCGTGATGCGCGGCATCACCTCGGTCACCGGTTCGCGCGGCGGCGCGGCGACCGGCGCGGCGACCGGCGGCTTGCCCATCGGCACCGGCCGACCGGGCGGCGGTCCGGCCGGCGGCACGGGGGCCGGCGACTGCGCGGGCGGCGGCACGGGCAGGGGCGGCACGGGCAGGGGGCGGGCCGGCTCGCCCGCGTAGTCGTCGACGATCGGCGCGACGACGCGCGTCTCCTCGGCCGGGTCGACGTCGGGCGCGCGACGGCGGCCGGAGCCCTCGTTCTTGGGCTTCGGCGGGTCCAGGCGCGGAGAATCCAGGCGCGGGGAGTCCAGGCGCGGCGGGTCCGAGCGCGGCGGGTCCAGGCGCGGCGCGACCGGCTCGGGGCGCGGGGTGACCGGCGGCTGGTAGGCCGTGCGCTCCAGCTCGGGGTCCGGCTGCCGCTGGCGCTGCGGCAACGGCGGCGGCGCGGGCGGCGCGGCGACCGGGGGCGTGACGGTCGTCGGGGGCTGGGGTTCGGGTTCGTCCCTGATCGGCAGCAGCCGGCCGCTGTCCGAGTTGACCCGGTCGATGATCGCCTGGGGGGCGGTGTCGGTCGGGTCCTCGGCACGGCGGCGGCGCCGCCGCGGCTGCACGTCGCCGGAGCCCCCGCCGTACTGGGCGAGCAACTCCGCGACCGTGCGCTGGGTCTGCTCCGACTCGCTCTCTCGACTCATCAACTCCACCGTGCCCCGTGGCGGCCAGTCCGTCCAGTGTCACCCGTCCGGCGGGTGCGTTCCGCGGGGGTGTCCTGGTCCAGGCCGTTGGTGTGGTCCAACCGTCGCAGGATGACCCCTTCCCGCAGCGCCCAGGGGCAGATCTCCAGCTCGGTGAGTGACAGGGCTCGCATCGTGGCCTCCGCCACCAGCGCGCCCGCCACGAGCTGGTGAGCCCGGCTGGGGCTCACGCCTTCCAGCTCGGCGAGGTCGGTCGCGGACATCCGGGAGATGAACGCGATGAGCTGCCGCAGCCCGGCGTCGGTCAGCACGCGTCGGGCGCGCGGACCGGCAGATGATGGCGCGGCACCGGTCAACCGCGCCAGCGTCCGAAAGGTCTTTGACGTCGCAACCACCCGATCGGGTGGTCCGACGCGCTTGAGCTTCTTCACCACCGGCGCCAGCTGCTCGGCCAGCCATTCGGTGGTGTCGCGCACCTCGGACTTGGCCGGCGGGTCCTTGCGGAACCGCGTCCGGGTCAGCCGGCCCGCGCCCAGCGGCACCGAGAACGCCTCCTCGGGCGCCTCGTCGACGCCGACCGCCAGCTCCAGCGAGCCGCCGCCGATGTCCAGGCACAGCAGCCGGCCCGCCGACCACCCGTACCAGCGGCGCACCGCGAGGAACGTGTAGCGCGCCTCGTCCTCGCCCGACAGGACCTGGAGGTCCACGCCGGTCTCGGTGCGGACGCGCTCCAGGACCTCGGCCGAGTTGCCCGCCTCGCGCACCGCGGACGTGGCGAACGCCATCAGGTCCTCGCAGCCGAAACCGGCCGCGGTCGCCTTGGCCGCGGCCACCGCGCGGACCAGCTGGTCCGCACCCGCGCGCGACAGGTCGCCGGAGCCGTCCAGCTGCTCCGCGAGGCGCAGCACGGACTTCTCCGAACTCATCGGCTGCGGGTGGGCACCACGATGAGCGTCCACCACCAAGAGGTGGACGGTGTTGGACCCGACATCAAGCACCCCGAGGCGCACGCGGTGCACCGTACCCGGTCGGGGTGGTCAGGACTCGAACTTGTATCCCAGTCCGCGCACCGTCACGAGGTGGCGCGGGGTCGACGGGTCGGGCTCGATCTTCGACCGCAGGCGTTTGACGTGCACGTCCAGGGTTTTCGTGTCGCCCACGTAGTCGGCGCCCCACACCCGGTCGATCAGTTGGCCGCGGGTCAACACCCGTCCCACGTTGCGCAGCAGGTACTCCAGGAGGTCGAACTCCTTGAGCGGCAGGCTCACCTCGCCGCCGTCGACGGTCACCACGTGCCGCTCGACGTCCATCCGCACCGGGCCGGCCTCCAGGACCTGCGGCAGCAGCTCCTCGTTCTCGCCGCCGCGGCGCAGCACCGCGCGGATGCGGGCGATCAGCTCGCGCGCCGAGTACGGCTTGGTGACGTAGTCGTCCGCGCCCAGCTCCAGGCCGACGACCTTGTCGATCTCGCTGTCCCGCGCGGTCACCATGATCACCGGCACGGCGCTGCGGGCGCGCAGCTGCTTGCACACGTCGGTGCCGCTCATGCCGGGCAGCATGAGGTCCAGCAGCACGATGTCGGCCCCGTTGCGGTCGAACTCCTCCAGCGCCTCCGGCCCGGTGGCCGCGAGGGCCGCGGTGAAGCCCTCCTTGCGCAGCAGGAAGGCGAGCGGATCGGCGAAGGACTCCTCGTCCTCCACGATGAGCACCCTGGTCACAGCTCTCCTCCGTCGTTGCCGGCCGCGCCGCTGGGGACGCGGGTGGCCAGCGCCTGCCCGTCGAGTCCCCCCGCGGTCAGGTCCTTGGTGGGCTCGTCCTGGTCCGGGTGGGCCGGGACGCGCAGGGTGAACGTGGAGCCGGTGCCGGGCAGGCTCCACAGCTTCACCTCGCCGCCGTGGTTGTTGGCGACGTGCTTGACGATCGCGAGACCGAGGCCGGTGCCGCCGGTGGCGCGCGACCGGGCCTTGTCGACGCGGTAGAAGCGCTCGAACACCCGCGTCTGCTGGTCCTCGGCGATGCCGATGCCGCGGTCGGTCACGGCGATCTCGACGAACCCGTCCACGAGCTTGCGGCTCACCGACACCGGGCTGCCGGGCGGCGAGTACGCCACCGCGTTCTCCAGCAGGTTGCTCAGCGCCGTGACGAGCAGCGTCCGGTCGCCCTCGACCTCCAGGCCGCTGGGCTCGTCCGTGGTGACCTCGATGTTCGCGGACTCGGCGGAGAGCTTCGAGCGGCTCATCGCCTCGCTGATCACGACGTCCACCTCGACCCGGCCGAGCTCCGGCAGCCGCTCCGCGCCCTGGAGGCGGGACAGCGCGATCAGCTCGGTGACCAGGGTGCCCAGCCGGGTGGCCTCCTGCATGATCTTGGCGCTGAACCGGCGGACCTGCTCCCGGTCGTCGGAGGCGTCCAGCACCGCCTCGGCGAGCAGCGCCAGGGCGCCCACCGGCGTCTTCAGCTCGTGGCTGACGTTCGCCACGAAGTCGCGGCGGGTCGCCTCCAGCCGCACGGCCTCCGACTCGTCGGAGGCGTCGACCACGACGAACCCCTCGGTGAGCACCCTGACCTCGGCGTGCACGGCGGTCGGCTGGCGGCCCTTGATGACCTCCAGCGACGACAGGTCGACGCCGACGACCCCGCCGTTCTCGCGGGCGAGCGCGGCGGCCCGCCTGGCCCGGTCGTCCACCCGGTTGTTGCGCACGACGCCCAGCTCCTCGGCGCGGGCGTTGTGCAGCACGACGTCCCCGAAACCGTTGAGGACGGCGATCCCGTCGTGGGAGGAGCGGACGACCATGGCCATGAGGTCGGCGACGGTGAGGCCCTTGGGGCGGCTGTCCCGGGGCCGGGCGGTGGCCCGGCCGGCGAGAAAAGCGGCACCGCCGATCAGCAGGGCGCCGATCGACAGGACGAGGTAACCCGATGCGGTCACAAGCGCATGGTAAGCAGGTCAGGCCCGGTACGGCCTAGTGCGCGCGCGTGGTTCGTGACACCCGCGACACCTGCCGGCAACGATGTTCTCCCGCAGGTCGATCGCAGTTCACCCAATCGTGTCCAATTGAGTCGGGTCCTGTTCGGACAGGCGCACACCGGGCGACGCGGAGTCCTCCTCCGGGTGACGGGTGGGGGACGTGCCGGGGGCCGAACGGACGCGGCGGCGGCACGCGGCCGGGGGGTGTCCCCCGACGCGCGTGCCGCCGCCGCGTGGTCGAACGGGTGCGGGCTACCGGCCCTGGTTGGCCACGGCCTTGATCGCGTCCGCCGCCGCGTCCGGGTCGAGGTAGGTGCCGCCCCGGGTGACCGGCTTCAGGTCCTCGTCGAGGTCGTAGCGCAGCGGGATGCCGGTCGGGATGTTCAGGCCCGCGATGTCCTCGTCCGAGATGCCGTCGAGGTGCTTGACCAGGGCGCGCAGCGAGTTGCCGTGCGCGGCGACCAGGACCGTCCGCCCGGCGCGCAGGTCGGGCACGACGGCCGACTCCCAGTAGGGGATCATCCGCTTCACGACGTCCAGCAGGCACTCGGTGAGCGGCAGGTCGGGGCCGAGGTCCGCGTAGCGCGGGTCGGCGTCCTGGCTGAACTCGGTGCCGGGCTCGATGGGCGGCGGCGGGGTGTCGTAGGAGCGGCGCCAGAGCATGAACTGCTCCTCGCCGAACTCCTCCAGCGTCTGCTTCTTGTTCTTGCCCTGGAGCGCCCCGTAGTGGCGCTCGTTGAGCCGCCAGTCCCGCTTGACCGGGACCCAGTGGCGGTCGGCCGCGTCGAGGGCCAGGTTCGCGGTGCCGATCGCGCGGCGCAGCAGGGACGTGTGCACCACCTCGGGCAGCACACCGGCCTCGCGCAGCAGCACACCGCCGCGCGTCGCCTCCTTCACGCCCTTCTCCGACAGGGGGACGTCCACCCAGCCGGTGAACAGGTTCTCCGCGTTCCACACGCTCTCGCCGTGGCGGAGCAGCACCAGGGTTCCGACAGACATGGCCGTCAGCCTGCCAGATGCGCCGTGCCTGTTCACGACGGCGGTGCGTGTGATCTTGATCGGTGCAGCACCGGCGGTGCGGTGCGGCGGCCCGGCCGCTCCTGCCGCCCCGCCACACCGCTCACGGCGTCAGCCGCCGAGGCCGGTACCACCGAGGCCGGTACCGCCGAGCAGGCCGCCGAGCACACCGCCGGCCACCTCGTTCACGACCGGCACGTTGCCGACGAGGGGCACGCCGAGCTTCGGCTGGGCCTCCTGGGACGACGAGGCGACTTCCTTCACGTCCGCGTCGGCGGCGTGGGCGGCGGGGGCCGCCAGCAGGACGGCCGCCGTGGCGCCGGCCGCGAGGGCCAGCTTCCCGATCATGCGCATGCGTGTGTCTCCAAAGGTGTCGGGCCGAGTTGCACGGACATGTTCGTGGTCGCCCGCCGTCCCGGTGCGGCCCGAATCGCCGGAGCCACACCATCGGATGACAACCACCCCCCGCCGGGGGACACGGCGCTCAGGGGACACGGCGCTCAGGGGACACGGCGCCCGGGGAACACGGCGCCCGGGGAACACGGCGCCGGAACGGAAGAGGCCCCCGGCGCGATCGCACCGGGGGCCCCGACCGGGGGTCCGCCCTACGAGGCGGCTTCCCGCGCCCGCAGGTCCTTGCGCAGGATCTTGCCCGCCGCCGACTTGGGGATCGCCTCGATGAACTCCACCACCCGCACCTTCTTGTGCGGCGCCACGTGGGCGGCCACGAAGGACATCACCCCCGCCGCGTCCAGCGACGCGCCCGGCTGGAGCACGACGAACGCCTTCGGCACCTCCTCGCCCTCCTCGTCGCGCACGCCCACGACGGCCGCGTCCGCGATGGACTCGTGGGTGAGCAGCAGGGCCTCCAGCTCGGCCGGCGGCACCTGGTAGCCCTTGTACTTGATCAGTTCCTTGACCCGGTCGACGATGCTGACCAGGCCGTTCTCGTCGATGACGGCCACGTCGCCGGTGTGCAGCCAGCCGTCGGCGTCGAGGGTGGCGGCGGTGGCGTCCGGGTTGTTCAGGTAGCCCTTCATGACGTTCGGGCCGCGGCACCACAGCTCGCCGCGCTCGCCGACGCCGACGTCCTCGCCGGTGGCCGGGTCGATGAAGCGGCACTCCATGTTCGGGGCGATGACGCCGACCGTGCCGACGGAGATGTCGTCGCGGCCGTCCGGGATGGCGTGGCTGACCGGGCTCATCTCGGTCATGCCGTAGCCCTGCGAGACGCGGCAGCCCAGGCGCTTGGCGACGGCGGCGGCGAGGTCGACGTCCAGCGGCGCGGCGCCGGAGAAGATCGTGCCGACGCCGGACAGGTCGTACTGGTCGACCAGCGGGTGCTTGGCCAGCGCCACGGCGACCGGCGGGGCGATGTAGACGCGGTCGGTGCGGTGGTCCTGGATGACGCGCAGGAACTCCGGCAGGTCGAACCTCGGCATCGTGACGACCGTCGCGCCCACGTGCAGGCCGTTGTTCATCAGCACCTGCATGCCGTAGATGTGGAAGAACGGCAGCACGGCCAGGATCTTCGTGTGCTCGCCGACCTCCAGCAGCGGCCGGCACTGGACGATGTTGGCCACCAGGTTGCGGTGGGTCAGCATGACGCCCTTGGCCCGCCCCGTCGTGCCCGACGAGTACGGCAGCACGGCGACGTCCTCGGCCGGGTCGAGGGCGACGACCGGCGTGGGGGCCGCGGTGCCGAGCAGGGACGCCAGGCTCGGGTAGCCGTCGGCGGCGTCGAGGAGGACCACGTCGGCGACGCCGGCCTTCTCCGCGCCGGGCGCCGCGTTCGGCAGCAGCGCCGAGACGGTGAACAGCATCTTCGCGCCCGCGTCGGACAGCTGGTGGGCCACCTCGTCCGCGGTGTAGAGGGCGTTGATCGTGGTGGCGGTCGCACCGGCCCGCAGCACGCCGTGGAACACGACCGCGTAGTACGGGGTGTTCGGGCTGAGGATGCCGACCACGTCGCCCTTGCCGATGCCGCGCTCGGCGAGGGCCGCCGCGAGGCGGTCGACCGCCCCGGCGAGCTGCGCGTAGGTCAGCGACGCGCCGGACGTGCCGTCGACCAGCGCGACCCGGTCGGCCCGGTCGCCGAGGTCGGCGAACAACAGCTCGTGCAGCGTGACGTCCGGGACCTCGACATCGGGGAACGGACTGCGGAAGACCATGCGGCTGCCTCATTCGTACAGGGGCGATGATCCCGCCATCGTGAGCCAAGCCACACCGGTGGTCAAGACACGGGGCGTACACGAGCCAGCGTTACTTAATTCCGCTAATAACACTCGAACGGAGTAACGCGGGGCCTTGTGGTCATCACCGCGGATCTGCCAAGTTGGCAGGGCTCCACGGGTCGGCTCCCACGCACTCCGACGGCCCGTGCGGCACCACCGCGGTGTCCGATCCCCCCGTCGAACCGCGGCCCGCTTGGAACTTCGGGCTCCCCCCTGCCCGGTTCCACCGCAGCGGGGACTGACGCGGGGCGGCTTGACTCGCGACTCCCCCTCTCTCCCAAGCCGCCCCGCGCTCCCCGCGGGGCAATGCCACTCTCAGTAGAATTTCCGCCAGGGAACGCTCAGCCGGCCGCCCTACGGGGTGACGGCGGCCTTCCGGCGCCGGCGCCACCACAGGTAGCCGAACGCGGGCACGCCCAGCACCACCGCGAACGGCAGCACGGCCCCCAGCACGACGAGCAGCCAGCCGACGGTGGTCACCAGCGCGCCCCAGCCCCCGTCGAGCGCGTCGAGGAACCCGGGGTCCTCCGCCGCGGCGACCGGCGCGTCCCGCGACGTGATCGAGACGGTCAGCGTCGACAGCGCGACCCGGCCCTTCAGCGCGTCGTACCGGCGCTGCAACGACTCCAGCTCGGACTGCCGCTCGGTCAGCTCGGCCTCGATGCCGGTGATCTCCGAGGTGGACCCGGCCCGGTCGAGCAGCGCCCGCACCCGCTCCACGCTCGCCCGCTGGTTGGCCAGCCGCGCCTCGACGTCCACGACCTGCTCGGTGACGTCCTCGGTGCGCACCTCGCGGCGGACCACCTCGACGCCCTCGACCTCGCCGATCCCCCGCAGCACCCGGTCCAGCTCCTCGACGGGCACCTCCAGCGTCACCGAGGCGCGCGTGAGCTGGGCGTTCTCCTGCGACGAGAACCCGCCCGCGCCGAGCGCCACGTCCTTCACGCGGGACAGCGCGCCCTCGACGTCCGCGGCCCGCAGGTCCACGGAGGCGGTGCGCACGAGCTGCCGGCTGTCGACGACCGGCGTACCGCCCGGCTGCGACTGCCCCTGTCCCTGCGGTTGCCCCTGTCCCTGCGGTTGCCCCTGGCCCTGCGGCTGACCCTGGTCAGGACCCGCCTTGCCCTTCAGCGCGCCCTCCTGCGGCGCGCCGGCCACCTGCTCCCGCGCCGGTGTCGACGCCGAGTCCGACGTGTTCGCGGCGCACCCCGCCAGCGCCAGCGCCGCGAACGCGACCGGCACCCACCCCACCCGTCTGCCCATCTACCCCTCCCGGTGTCGAAGCTCACCGGGTGGACGGTGCGCGGGATCAGCCCAGTTGCGCGGGGGCGATCACGATTCGGACACCAGGTGCCGGAACGCCTGGAGGTTGGCCAGCGACTCGCCGCGCGACACCCGCCAGTCCCACTCCCGCTGGATGGCCCCGGCGAACCCGATCTCCAGCAGGGTGTTGAAGTCGCCGTCCGCGGCCTCCACCACCTGCCCGAGCACGCGGTCCAGCTCGTCGGCCGTCACGGCGTGGTGCGCGATCCGGCCCACCAGGTAGATGTCGCCGGTCGTGTCGATCGTGTAGTGCACGCCGTAGAGCTTCGCGTTGCGGCGCAGCAGGAACCGGTACACGTCCTCGTGCGCCTCGTCCGGCTTGCGGCACACGAACGCCTCCACGACGAGCGCGTGCCTGCCCGCCACGAGCCAGCAGTTGGTCTGGAGCTTCTTCGTCCCCGGCAGGGTGACGAAGAACTTCCCGGGCTCCTTGTGCTCGTAGCGCAGCTCGCGGTCGTCCAGCGCGGACGTGATGACCTCGTCCAGGCTCGTCGTCGGGCTCAAGCGAAGACCTCCTCGCGGAACACGTCCCCGGCCTCGGCGTACCCGGCCAGGAGTGATTCAGTCGTCCGGTCCCAGGAGAACCGGCGTGCGTGGCCGACCGCCTGCCCGGCCAGCTCCTCGCGGCGGCCGGGGTGCAGGGCGACGTCGGACAGGGCGCGCGCCCACCGGCCCGGGTCGTGCCCGTCGACCAGGACGCCGGACACGCCGTCGCGCACCGCCACCGGCAGCCCGCCGACGGCCGCCGCCACGACGGGCGTGCCGCACGCCTGCGCCTCCAGGGCGACCAAGCCGAACGACTCGTTGTGGCTGGGCACGGCCACCACGTCCGCCGCCCGGTACACCAGGGCCAGCGACGGCCCGGCCTGCGGCGGCAGGAACCGCACCACGTCGGACACGCCCAGCTCGGCCGCGAGGCGCACCAGCTCGTCGGGCGTCCTCATGCCCGAGCCGGACGGCCCGCCGACCACGAGCACCACCAGCCGCGCCCGCAGCGCCGGGTCCAGCGCCACCATCTCGGCGGCGGCGCGCACCAGCACGTCCGGCGCCTTGAGCGGCTGGATGCGGCCGACGAACGCGAGCACCACGGCGTCCTGCGGCAGGCCGAGCGCGGCGCGGGCGGCGGCGGAGTCCCCCGGCGTGAACCGCTCCAGGTCCACGCCCGGCGGCACGACCAGCACCTTGCCCGGGTCGGCGTCGTAGAGGTCCACCAGCTCGGCGGCCTCCACCTCGGTGTTGGCGACCAGCCGGTCGGCCTCGGCGACGACCTGCTCCTCGCCGATCACGCGCATCCGCGGCTCGGGGGCGTCGTCGTCGGCGAGCGCCAGGTTCTTCACCTTGGCCAGGGTGTGCGCGGTGTGCACCAGCGGCACCGCCCAGCGCTCCCGGGCGAGCCAGCCGACCTGCCCGGACAGCCAGTAGTGCGAGTGCACGACGTCGTAGTAGCCGGGTTCGTGCCGCGCCTCGGCCCGCAGCACGCCCGCGGTGAACGCGCACAGCTGGCCGGGCAGCTCCTCCTTGCCCAGGCCCTCGAACGGGCCGGCGACGACGTGCCGCACCTTCACGCCGGGCGCCAGCTCGGCGACCGGCGGCAGCTCGGACGACGTGGCGCGGGTGAAGATCTCGACCTCGATGCCGCGCCGGGCCATGCGCGTGGCGGTCTGCACGATGTAGACGTTCATGCCGCCCGCGTCGCCCGTGCCGGGCTGCTCCAGCGGCGAGGTGTGCACGGAGAGCACGGCCACCCGCCTCACCGGGCCACCCCCGCGACGGGGCCCGCCGGGTCGTCGGCGAGGCGCTCGGGGCGGTGCGGGGACGGCGCGTGGCCGGTGCGGTCGTAGCGGCGCAAGTCGGCTCCGGGGATCAGGGCCGCCGCGTGCTCCCCGGCGGCCGGGTCGACCACCTCGTCGGCGGTGCCGTGCACCACCAGTGTCGGCTCGTCGGGGCCCTTCCACACGGCGGTGCCGCCCACGTCACGCCGGAACGGCCCGCGGCGCACCCGCGGCGGGACGCGCGGCACCGCGCCGATCGGGCGTCGCGCCGGCTCGCCGGGCAGGTCGGGGGCCTGGTCCCGGCAGGACCGCGCCGGCGCGGGCACGGCCGGCGCCGGGGCGGTCCCCGGTCCGGGTTCGCGGACCGGGGGTCGCACGCCTTCGGCGCCGAGGAGAGTTGTCACCACGACCTGTGCCAACAACCCCGTCGTCCGGGAGCTTCCCGGGGGAGGCGAGCCCG
>NZ_JBPKJK010000088.1:0-36787 GCF_051756985.1 Saccharothrix sabaoui | reverse complement strand
GGATCGGCGGCACCGGGTTCAGCTGGGCGCCCAGCCACTTCTGGGCGCTCGCGGCGAGACTGCCGTCGACGCGGCCGCGTTCGAGCAGCTTGTTGACGAAGCGCACCAGGTCCGGCTGCCCAGGCTGCATCCCGACGCCGTAGTAGGCGTTGGCCAGTGGCCGGCCGACGACCTCGGTCTGCGGGTCCTGCGCGGCCATCCCGGCGAGGATGCCGTCGTCGCTGGACACCGCGTCGACCCTGCCCTGCTGCAACGCGACCATGCAGTGGGGGATGCCTGCCATCGTCACCACGTCCAGTCCGTACTCGGGCTTGCGCAGCACGACCTCGGTGGTGGAGCCGATCGACGTGCAGACCTTCTTGGCCGCCAGCTGCTCGATCCCGTCCACACCGGACTTCGCCGGGACCAGCAGTCGCTGCGTCGCGTCGTAGTAGCCGGTGGAGAACTCCACCGTGCGTTGCCGGTCGCAGGTCGCGCTGAACGTGTTGACCACGACGTCGACCTGGCCCTGCTCGATCAGGAGCGCCCGGTCGGCGACGTCGCGCACGACGTACTGGACCTTGTCCGGATCGCCGAGGATCGCCGCGGCGATCATGCGGACGATGTCGATGTCGGCGCCTTCGAGCTGCCCGGTCTGCGGGTTGCGGTAACCGAGCAGGTACTTGCCCTGGTCGACGCCCGCGATCAGCCGGCCGCGTTGCTGGATTTTCGCCATGGTCGAGCCGGAGGGCATGGCGCCGGGCGGCGGCAACGGGTCCGACGGGCGCAGGCTGTCCTTGATGGTGCCGCACTCCCCTTGCTTCACCGGCGGCGGCTTGGTGCCTGCGTCGTCGGTGGTCAAGGCCACGGAATCGTTGCCGTGCAGGGAAGGCAGGGCGATGCTGCCCATCGACAACACCGCGGCGACGGCGAGAACGACCACCGGCCGCCGGACGTCGATCTTGACTTTCGCCGGACCGGTCATCGGTACTCCTCCACTCGGCGTGCGATCCCGATCGCGAATCCGGCAGCCGCCAACGCGAACAACACCGCAGGGCCGAACCCGAGCCATGTCGTCGCGTCGCTCGCGTCACCGGTCGCGGCGGACAGCCGGGCCCGCGCGGTGCCACCCGCGTCGCCGACGGCCTTGTCCAGCGCGGTGAAAGCGGAACCCGAGCCGGACGGGTCGGTGCCGACGGCGGACCGGACGGCGTCGGCGTAGCGGCCCTCGTCGTCGGCCGCCCGCAGCTCCTTGTGCGCCTTGACCCAGTTGTCGGTCGCCGTACGGATGCCGGCGACGTCCACCCCGTTGTCCTCGGCGACGGCCAGCGGTCCGCCATCGGCCAGCAACCGGTCGACCTGGTCGGTGAAACCGTCGTCGGACGCGCTGCCGCCGCTGCGGGCGACCAGCACGAGACTTTCGTTGCTGCGGGCCTGGAGGACGAGCTTGCCGGCCTCGTCCAGCGCGGTCGCCGCCTCGCCGGCCTCGCCGGCGTCGGCCAGGGCGGTGTCGGTGGACACCGTGGCAGCCACCCACCACAGCAGCCCGGCCACGACCGCGAGGATCGCGGCGGCGACGCCGAGGTTCAGCCTGCGGCGGGTCCGCCGGAACTCCTTGCGGGAGAAGTCGAGTGCGATGAACAGCAGCGCCAGCCCGAACACCACGACCGCGATCGGCAGCGCACTGGCTCGCTGGTGGTCGGCGTTCAGCGCGCTCATCTCGCTGTGGCGCAAGGACTGGGCCGCGGGCAGCAGCTCGGTGCGCATCTGCGAGGACGCCTGCGCCAGGTAGGACTGGCCGAGTGGCAGCCCCTGCCGGTTGTACGTGCGCGCCGTCTCGATGAGCCCGGTGTAGGTGGGCAGCCCGGTGATCATGGTGTCCAGCGGCTTCGCCGCCGGGTCGTCCGGCGGGATCAGCCGGGACGCCTCCGCGAGTCGCCGGCCGGCGCGGGCGATGTCGGCGTCGTAGCGAGTGCGGATCGTGGGAGGCTCCTGGCCGGACGAGACGTAGCCGCTGGTGGCCATCGCGTCGGCGTCCGCGAGCGCCTGGTAGATCTCGCCCGCGGCTTGTGCCAACGACGCGTCGCGGTTGCCCGCGTCGTCGATCGCGCCGACCCGCGAGGTGCCGCCGACCAGGCTGATCACGGCGGTGACCAGGCAGGCGAGCGTCAACACCACGCCGATGCGGCGTAGCTGCGCGGGTGTGCGCGGCCCGGTCCACTGTGAAAGGCGAGACCGCTGTCGCACGGTCGCACGACCGGCCGATGGCGGCGCGGCGGCCGGAATCTGCGTCGTCATGGGTACCCCCTCGGCAAGCTGCCGATCCTAACCGGCCGAGGGCGACCACCACCGCCCTTCTGATGGTGTGCCTGGGGTGATCCGGGAAGTCCACGTGCCGCTTCGCCCTGCCGCACGAGCGACACCTGCTCAACCAGTAGCAGCGGCAAGGCCGCGACCGGTCCTTCAGCTCGAATCGTTGATCACGCGATCAGCTGCGGAACCGCTCGTTCCGCAGGCCCGCCGCGTGCGGCCGGTCGGCGCCGGTGCTGCGCTCGGGCCTTCACGTCGAGACGGCGGCTACCGGGCCGGGGTGGCTCGGTAGCCGCCGTGCGAAGCCCTGGTACTAGCAGCTGCCGTTCGACTCCTTCATGCCCGTGTTGGCGCCTGCCGTCTGTCCGACGATGGTCGGCACGCAGGCGGCCTGGTCGAGCGTGAAGCTGTAGGGGATGCCGACCGTGGTGGTGGACTTGACGTCCGGCCCGGCGGGCTTGTGCTCGCTGTCGGGCGTGGACCAGGTCACGTTGTCGAAGATGTTGCCGCTGACCTGCCAGTAGCCGGCCTCGGCGGTGTAGAAGGTCCCGAGGACGTCCTTGGAGTTCTTGAAGTAGTTGTTGTCCACCCTGGCCTTCGCCCCGGCGCGGGAGTTGATGCCGGACTCGTTGAGGCTCACGTAGTAGTTGTTGTACATGTGGCCAATGCCGCCGCGCAGCAAGGGCGCACGGGAGTCGATGTTCTCGTAGAGGTTGTGGTGGTAGGTGACGAACCCGTTCGAGCGGTCGCTCTCGCTCGACCCGACCAGCCCGCCGCGCCCGGAGTTGCGCAGGGTGCTGTAGGACAGCGTCACGTACTGCGTGTTGTCCTTCATGTCGAAGAGACCGTCGTAGCCCTCCGACTCACCGCCCGACGCCAGCAGGGTGGTGTGGTCGACCCAGACGTTGCGGACGTTGCTCTCCATGCCGATGGCGTCGCCGCCGTTGGACGTGGGGGAGCCGGACTTCTTGACGTTGCGGATGGTCACGTTCCGGATGATGATGTTGCGCGAATCGCGGATGTGGATGCCCAACTGGTCGAAGACCGCTCCGCTGCCGACGCCGATGATCGTGACGTTGCTGATCTGCTTGAGCTCGATCACGCCAGAGGCGGTCGAGCAGCTGCCGCCCGACACCTGAGTGGTGTTGCCGTGGTTGATCGTCCCCTCGACCTCGATGATGATCGGGGTCGAGCTGCTCGCCCGGCCGCACAGGGCCGCGTGGATCTGCGTTCCCGTGGTGGCCCGGACCCTCGCCCCGCCCTGACCGCCCGTGGTCCCGCCGTTCTGGGACGCGAAGCCGGTCGCGGTGCCCGTGGCCGGCGGGTTCGACGTCGTGGTGGTCGAGGTCGTGGTCGACGTCGTCGTGCTGGTTGACGTCGTGGTGGACGTGGAAGTGGAAGTCGACGTCGAGGTCGGCACACCGCTCGCCGGGGTCAGCGTCCACTGCTTGGTGGCCACGCTGTCGCAGGAGTTGATCTGCACCCCGGCGCCGACGGCGGTGGAGCTGTCCTTGATGTTCATGCACTTGGTGCTGTTGGTGTCGACCAGGCGGTAGTTGCTGCCGCTCGCGGTCGCCGTCCAGGTCTGGCCGGGGCCGCCGGTGCACGCGACCTGCTGGACCGCCTTGCCCGCAGACGTGGACGCGTCCTGCACGCCGACGCACAGACCCGTGGCGACCGAGCTGATCCGGTACCCGCCGCTGACCGCCGTGAGCTTCCACTGCTGGCTGCTGTCGCTGCCGCACGACGCCTGCTGGAGCTGGACCCCCGCGACCGTGGTCCCGTCGGGAACGTTGAGGCAGTGTCCGGTGCCCACGTTCTTCACCGTGTACGTGCCCGCGCCGATCGCCGCCGAAGCGGTCGTGATCGGCCAGGCGACGAGCGTGGCGGCCAACGCCGTGACGCCCGCCGCTGCTGCCAGGCCCGCGCGCCATCGCGCGCCGCGCGGCCGTGCGGCTCGCGTGGCGGGAGGTTGAACATTCATCGACTACTCCGCTTCTGACCTACCCGGACGCCGGAACTGGCGGTGGCGACTATTCGGCCCGCTGGCGAAAAATTCACCGGCACGCGATGGCCAATGCCGCGCGTCCTAGGTACTTCCTCACGTCGTTGTGGGAAACCGATTTCCTGTCGGATGCTAGATGGCCCGGAAGTGGCCGGTCAATAACAGCTTCGGCGGTTGGCGTCGGGTAAGTGTCGAATGCGATCGAACGCCCAGTTCAAAGGCGGTCGAGTCGATCACCCACCAGCTGGGAGGTCAATGCGGGCAGTCATACTCGTGAACAGATCCGACGGGTTCCGATCACACTTGTGAACAATTGAGGCACGGGTGGTCGCATTCAGCCCGGCAGTGGCCGCCGAGAACCAGTCCGCACCATGCCCGCGGAACCGGAAGTGCGCCCGCAGCGCGTCGGCACGCAATCCGGCAGCAGCCGCGCTTCCTGGTCGTCATCACGCTCAACCCGCCGGCGGCCGGTGCGACCGGCCGCGGGTACGCCGAGGTGGGCATCACCCCGAACAGCATTGCCGCGGACAGCACGTCGAAGACCGGCGCGTTCTGGAGCCTCTACCCCGGCGCGGACACCGGTGTGCTGACGGCGTGCGCCGAGCGCTGGACGCGTTGCGCTCCGTCCCGCAGGTCGACACCACGAAGGTGGGCGTGTCGGGCCACTGCCGGTACGGCAGGGCGGCGGTGGTCGCCGGGGCGTTCGACGACCGCATCGCGCTGACCGTGCCCGGCTCCTCCGGGACCGCCGGCATGGGCGACTACCGGTACTCCTTCACCGACAACGGCAGCGACTCCGCGGACAAGTGCCTCAAGGGCTTGCCGGTCAACCGCACGTTCGACGACTTCTTCGCGACCAGGCGCCGGTGCCATCGCGGGACGGTGCCCGGTGTCACCAAACGGTGCTCGTGCAGCAGCCGGGGGAGTCGGCGCACCAACGCGGCGAGCACCGCGCGATCCTGCCTCTACGGCCCATGATGCGCGATCACCGCAGCTCAGCGCTCAGGTGCAGAGTTGTGGAACCCCACACCCCGGCGGCGTCCACGTCGACCGACCGGCGAGGACGTCACCGGGTGCGTGGGCGGTGGCGCGGGCATCCTGCTGGACGACCTGCGCAGCCGCTGCGGGACCGGCCGCGACCTCAGGCTCGACCGCAGCCGGTCGGCTGGGCCTGGCCTTCCAGGTCGGCGCACTCCTCCGAGCCGGTAACCCCGCCGGCCGGTCCCGGTCACGCCGTCGCACGGGAGGGCACAACCCCACCCCGCCCGTGCGACGGCCCCTGCTCACGGACGTGTCAGCCGGACCGCGAGTGGTCCCGCACGGCTCGGGTCAGCGAGTCGTGCAGCTCCACCAGGCGCTCGGGTTCGCCCGCCTCGACCGCTTCGACACCCAGCCGCACGGTCTCCCGCACACCGTGCAGCAACGCCGCGTCGCGCGCCGCTGCCCGCCGCCACTCCTCGTCCGCCGCCGACAGGGCGGCGGGGTCGCCCGCTCGTTCCAGCCGCTCGTACAGCCCGCTCGGGGCGGGCGGGGCGATGTCCGGCGCGGGCAGCCCGAGGCTCGCCGCCAGCTCCGCGAGCGTCTCGCCGGCGAGCGCGGGGAGGATGCGCTCGGTGAACCGCTCGTGCGCCTCGACGGCGAACTGCAGCGTGTACGGGGTCAGCTCGCCGGGGGCGGAGGCCAGGCTGGTCCGCGAGTCGCGGATGCCGAGGTCGGTGACCAGCACGTTGCCCTGCTGCGTCAGCGCGGTCGCCCAGCGGAGCCACACCTCGTGCAGCGGGTCTGCGGGGACCGCTTCCAGCTCGCCGATCACCATGCGGGAGGCCAGCGCGCGGATGCCCCTGCGCTCGTGGTGCCCGACGTGCTCGTACGCCGCGGTGGAGTCCGTGCCGAGGTAGGTGGCCAGCGGGGCGACGCCGCCGGGGTGGGAGCGCAGGAAGTCGGTGACGTCCAGCACCTCGCCGTGCAGCGCGATCCACTGCCGCTCGGCCCCGCGGTGGTGCCGCAGCAGCTCCGACGGCGCTATCACGCGGTCCCGGGCCGCGGTCCCGCCCGCCTCCGCCGCGGTGGTGGGCGCGTCGGGCCGCTCGCCGCGGGACGCGGCCAGCTCCTCGCCGACCCGCCGCGCCGCGGGGAAACCGGAGATGGTGACGTCCCGGCCGACCCGGAACGAGGTGTCCAGGTAGCCCGCCACCTTCATGCGGTGCCGGGCGAGCAGCCCGTTGCGGCCGCTGTAGCGGGTGCGCAGGCCGGTCAACGCGCGGTCGAGCGCCGGGTGCCCGGCCTGGTCGGCGTAGCGGCTGATGCCGGCCGCGGCGACCGCCTCGATCAGCCGCCGCCAGTGGGGCGGGTAGTTCTGCCGCAGCTTGGCGGCCTCCTCGCCGATGAAGGAGCGGTAGCCGGTGCGGCCGATGACCGCGTCGGTCAGGTGGAACATCGGCGACGCGGTGCCGCTCGGCCCGAGCCCGCCCTTGACCAGCGGCACCGCCAGGGGCGCCACGGTCTTGGCCCACACCACCGGGTCGACGTGGAACCGGCTGCCCGGCCTCGGGTCGATCTTGGGCAGGCCGCGCCGGGTCACCTCGCCGATGGTGTCCGCCATCAGCTCCAGCTCGGCCGCCACCGCGGGCGCGTCGTCCGCGGCGACGGCCGTGCACGCCCGCGCCGACGCGCCGACCAGCGGTGTGCCGCGGGCGAGCATCTCCAGCTGGGTCAGGTAGAAGAACTGCTCCTCGTCCACGCCGACGGTCGGCACCAGCAGCCGGAGGTCCTCGACCCGCACCGGACCGGGGCGCCGGGGGTCGAGGTGCCGCCAGTTGGCCACGACCAGGTCCACGTAGGACAGGAACGGCGTCGTGCGGCCCAGTCGGGCGCAGACCCGCTGCCACGGCACGAGGACCGGCTCCGGGGTGGGCGTCCCGTGCCGGGGCTCCACCCGGTGGTAGGCGTGCACGAGGATGCCCAGCACGGTCGCCGCGCGTTGCAGCGCGTGCTCCGGCAGCGCGTCGACGTCGAGCCGGGGCAACGACTCCAGCGCGCGCCGCAGCTCCAGCCGCGCGTACAGCTCGGGCAGCTCGTCGGCGACCTCGTCCCACAGGCGGTGCGAGTCGGGCAGCCGCAGGGCGGGCGGTCCGGGGACGAACCCGCGTTCCTCGGACAGCGGTCCCCGGTTCTCGTGGCCCAGCCGCGAGTTCTCCCGGTCGGCGGACCGGATGAGGTCCGCCGGGGTGGTCGTCGTGGTCACCACGACCTCCTGTGCGGGGCGGCCGGGTTCGGCGACCGGTCGCGGCCCAACGGCCCACGGGTCGCGTGCGGGGTGCCAACCTGATCGAAGACCTTCATGCCCCCTTTTCAGCACAGCGGTTCCGGGAGCGGCAACGAGCCGGGGCGGTGGTCCGGTCGGACAGCGCCCGAGTGGTCCGACCGGGTCGGGTGGCCGTCGTGTCAGGTGGGCCGTCGCGCCAGGTGGGCCGTCGCGCCGGGCGGGCCGTCGCGTCAGGCAGGAGGCGCGAGCAGGTGGGGGTAGCGCTCCACGGCGTGGCCCAGCACCGCGACCGCCTCGTCGACGCGCCCGCGCTCCACCGCCGCGTAGCCGAGCACCAGGGCGGCCTCGACGGGGCGCGGGTCGAGGCGGAACCGCGCGCCGTGGTCCGCCAGCACCCCGCGGCCACCGGCGACCGAGACGAGCCGGCGCGCGTCGACCCCCGGCGGCAGCGGCACGTAGGCGTGCGTACCGGCCTGGCCGCCCACCACCCCGAGCCCCGGCAGGTGGCGCCGCACGGCCCGGACCACCGCCTCCCGCCGCCTGCGGTAGGTGCCGCGGACCCGCCGGACGTGCTGGTCGAGCGATCCGCGCGCCAGGAAGTCGGCCAACCCCAGCTGGGTCAGCGCGTCGGGCTCGACGGCCCGGCCCGCCTGGGTCCGGTCCAGCGCGTCGAGCACCGGTCCGGGCGCCGCGAGCCACCCCAGGCGCAGGCAGGGGCCGAGCAGCTCCCGGGTCTGCCCCGCGTAGACCACCCGCGAGGGCGAGCGGCGCTGCAGCGCGAGCGGCTCGCCGCCGTGCCCCAGCCACAGGTGGCCGTACAGGTCGTGCTCGATCACCCACCCGTCCACCGCCGAGGCCCACCCCAGCAGGGCTTCGGCGCGCGACGGCGACAGCACGGCGCCCGTGGGCACCTGGGCCACCGGGTTCACCAGCACCGCCCGGGCGCCGCTGCGCGCCAGCGCGTCGACGTCCAGCCCGCTCCCGCGGTCCACGGGCACCGGCACCACCTCCAGCCCCGCGCGGCTCGCGACCTGGGCGTGCCGCTGGTCACCGGGGTCCTCGACGGCGAGCCTGGTCACGCCGAGCATGCGCAGCGCGCCGCACACCGCGTCGAGCGTGTGGGCGAAACCGGAGGTGATGACCAGGTCCCCGGCCTCGGCGATCACCCCCCGCGTGCGACCGAGGTAGCCCGCCAGCTCGGCGCGCAACGCGGGCACGCCCTGCGGGTAGCGCCTCGGCCGGATGCCGCGGTCCATCGACCGGATCACGTGCTGGTAGGAGGCCAACCACTCGCGGCCGGGGAAGAGGGTCATGCTGGTCGCGTGCGCGCGCAGGTCGAAGCGCACCGCCTCGTCCGCCGGCGGCACCGCGGCCCGCCGCCGCGGCAGGTGGGCCGCCACCCGCGTGCCGGAGCCCTGCTCCGCGCTCAGGTACCCCTCGGTGATCAGCTGCCCGTACGCCTGCACGACGACACCGCGGGACACGCCCACGTCCGTCGCCAGGTGGCGACTGGACGGCAGGCGCGTGCCCGCGTGCAGCGTGCCGTCGAGGATGCGGTCCCGGAGCGCGTCCTGGATCTGCGCCGTCATGGGTACGGGCGAGTGCCGGTCCACTGTCATCGGCAGCATCGGGAACTCCTTCGGATGTTCGGCAGGCCGCCTTGAACGCGGGAACCCGCCGAGTGGTCGGGTCCGACGACATCGAAGTGGTCTGGTGAGCGACCGCACCGCCCCCCGGTCCTGACCTGGAACCGGTTCCGGGTATGCAGAAGTCGACTCGCATCCGACCCCCCTGGGACCAGTCCTACCAGATCGATCGACGGGGGGCGTGGGGTTTGTCGGGTGGCCGGTGACCGGGCCCGCCACGATGCCGACGACGCGGCTGTCGCGGTTGCGGGGAACGGGTCGCCGAACGCGACACGCGGATCTCCGAGGACACCCGCGCCGTTCCGCCGGCGGTGAACCCCGGCCCGACCGTGCCCGTCGATCACTACTGTCCGGCCTCATGGCGACGATCACCACGCGCACGGTCGAGTACCCGGCCGACGGCCTGACGATGCGCGGGCACCTCGCGCTCCCGGCCGGGACCGACCGCCGGCCCGCGGTGCTGCTCGGACCGGAGGGCACGGGGCTCGGCGACGTCGAGCGCCGCCGGGCCGACACCCTCGCCGGACTGGGGTACGTGGCGCTGGCCTTCGACCTCCACGGCGGACGCTACCTGGGCGATCCCGAGGAGATGCTGGCCCGTTGCCTGCCGTTGCTCGCCGACCCCGACCGGATGCGGGGCATCGGCCACGCGGCGCTCGACGTGCTGCGCGCCGAACCGCGGACCGACCCCGACCGGATCGCCGCCGTCGGCTACGGCACCGGCGGCGCGATCGCGCTGGAACTCGGGCGCGACGGCGTCGACCTGCGCGCGATCGGGACCGTCAACGGACTGACCACCGGCCGACCGGGCGAGGCGGCGCGCATCCGCTGCCCGGTGTGGGCCGGGGTCGGGTCGGAGGACCCGATCATGCCGCCCGCGCAACGGGACGCGTTCACGGCCGAGATGCAGGCCGCGGGCGTCGACTGGCGCCTCGTGGTCTACGGCGGCGCCCTGCACGCCTTCCACCACCCGCCGGTCGAGCACACCGTGCTCCCCGGCGTCGGGCACCACCCGCGGCACGCGCGGCGAGCCTGGCACGACGTCGTTAACCTGCTTGCCGAGTGCCTGCCCGTGAGGGGGTGATCCGGACGCCCCTATGACGGGCCTGTCGAACGCGCCCGTACCCGTGTCGCGGCGCGCCGGTGGCGGCCGTTCACAGCTGCCGGCGACCCCGACCCCGTAGACGAGCGCGGAGCAGGGCATAGCGGGTCCCGGTGCCCCGGTGCCGTTCCTGCCGGGCCGTCACCCGGCCTTTCCGGGAGGTGTGGCGTCCTCGGTCGAACGGGCCGTGGACGTGTTCGTCGCCTTCGAACACCCGCCGCCGGTCGCGTGCGAGCAGTGGCAGGCGGATGCGTTCGCGGACGGGCACCCGGGGCGTGCAGACGGCGGCCAGGTCGAGGTCGTCGACCACCCAGAGCGCTTCGCGGTCGATGCCGGACTCGGCGTCGTCGGCGGGCAGGGCGGTACAGCGGGGGTCGCTCATGGTGTCGGTGGACTCCGGTGCTCGTGCAGGAGGCGGGTGCGGTGCACCGCCTGGGGACCAGTGCGGCCCGCACCGACTGCGCGGTACGGGCTTCGAGCGGCACGCCGGGACGCGGCGGGGGAGTGGGTCAACCCGCCGTCGGTCTCTCCGAGCGCTACTGGTCACTGCTGCACGTCGGCCATGATGTTCAGCCCGCCGACCACCGGTCAACGGATTTTTCGGGCGGGGCGGACACCGTCGGCTCCGGTCACCCGAAGCGTTCCGCCTCTCGGCGGTGCCGCGGGTCCGGGTTCCGCCGCCGTCGTGAACGGCGTCTTCCACCACGCGTCCCGGCAAGGAGGTCCACCGTGGTCCCCCGCCTGGCGGTCGCCGCCGCCGCGCACCCCTGCTCCAGCCTGCGGGCGTCGTCGGTGATGGCGGCGAACCATGCTCGGCGGTGCGGCCTGAACGGGTCCGTCCCGCCGCTCACGAACGCGTCGAGCCCCTGGGGCTCCCAGAAGAAGCCACTTCCGCTCAGCCGGGGGTACGCGGTGTTCTCCAGCGACTCCGGGCACCAGAACAAGACCGGACAACACCCCGCGACGTCGCGGTGGCGTTGATCCACTCCCGCTACGGTCGCGCGCCCGCCAAGTCCTGCTTCCTCGGCTACTCGAAGGGTGGCGGCGAGGCGCCGGCCGCCGCACCGGGCTGGAACGTCACGGCGGTGGCGCTCGGCATGTTCGACGTGACCCAGGCGGTGGCCGTACCGGGGGCCTGGCTGAACGAGGCCGAGCGACACACCCTCCACGCCGCGGTGATGAGGACGTGCGGGCCCGCGCGAGTGGACTCGTTCGTCCGCTACTACGAGGTCCCCGGCGCCCAGCACGGACCCTCGTCGACGTTCCAGCCGGAGCGGGACCAGCCGGCGACGATCGAGGACTGGGTGGAGAAGGGCACCGATCCGGCGAACGACGTCGACGACGCGGAGTCCTTCACCTGCGCTTCCCGGTGACGGCCGACCGGCCGGTGGCCGGTCGGCCGCTGTCCCCCGTGAGGACTACGGAGAAGTGTCCGCAGCAAGGGGATTCGCGGCGCCTCGGTCCTCCGTAGGTTTCACCGGCGACGGCGTCAGTGCGCCGTGGCACACCGAGAACCGGAGGGCGAGGGCGTTGAAGGAAATGCAACGGTCAGCGGGAGTCGGTGTCCCCCGGAGGTTCACCGGGGTGGTGACGGCGGTGGCGCTCACCGTCGCCGCGGTGGCTGCCTGTGACGTCGCAGCGGAAGAAAGCGCGACGGGGGAGAACGCACCACCGGTGGTCGCCGAGGCGTCCGCCACGCCGCGCATCACCTGGGGCACGTGCCCGGCGTTGGCCGAGGGCGCCGGTCGCGACCCGCGGCTCACCTGCGGAACGGTGGAGGTTCCGCTCGACCACCGGGACCCCGGCGGCGAGAAGATCGAGGTGGCCGTCTCGAAGCTGCCGGCGGCGAAGTCCCGCGACCGCCGCGGTGTCCTGCTGCTGAACCCGGGCGGCCCGGCGTTGTCCGGCCTGGACACCCCGGGTGTGGTGGCACCGACCCTGCCGCCGTCGGTGTTGGCGGCCTACGACCTGATCGGCTTCGACCCGCGCGGGGTCGGGCACAGCACCCCGCAGAGCTGCGGCCTCGACGACCCGTCCCTCGCCGACCTCTTCCCCTACCCGGCCGCGGACGGCTCGATCACCGCGAACGTCGACCGCGCCCGCACCGCCGCCGAACGGTGCGCGACGAACGCCGGCGAGAAGCTCCGGTACTTCACCACCGCCAACACGGCCCGCGACCTGGACCGCATCCGCGCGGCGCTCGGTGAGGAGAAGATCTCCTACTGGGGCCAGTCCTACGGCACGTACCTCGGCGTCGTCTACGGGTCGCTGTTCCCGGAGCGCGTCGACCGGGTGGTGCTGGAGGGCAACGTCGACCCCACGAAGGTCTGGGCCAAAGCGACGGACAACTGGGGCAAGGCCATGGCGGAACGCTTCCCCGACGCGGCGGAAGTCGCCGCGGCGCAGCACGCCGCGCTCGGACTGGGCGGCACCGTCGACGAGGTGACCCGGAAGTACCTCGCCCTCGCCGACCGCCTCGACCGCACCCCCGCGCCCGTCCCCGGCACGCCGCTGGCCCTGTCGGGTTCGGTGCTGCGCACCGTCACCTACAGCCTCCTGCTGGACAACGGGACCCTCCCGGTGCTCGCGCAGTTCTGGAAGGCCGCCGTCGGGTTGGCCGACGGCACGCTCACCGAGGCGGACGGCCGGGTGCTGCGACAGGTGTTCACCGCGCCGCCGCCGACCCCGGGCGTGCCGGCCGACAACCAGGCCACCCTGTTCCTGGCGCTGACCTGTGGCGACGCGCCGTGGTCCGACGACGTCGACGAGTACGCCCGCCGCACCGCCGAGGACCGCGCGGCCTGGCCGCTCACCGCGGGGATGCCCGCCAACACCTGGCCGTGCGCGTTCTGGCCGAAGCCGGTCGAGGAGCCCGTCCGCGTGACGGGCGAGGGACCGCGCACCACGCTGATCCTGCAGAACCGCAGGGACAACGCCACACCGTGGGAGGACGGCCTCGGGCTGTACGAGGTCCTCGGCGGGCGAGCGGCCTTCGTCGGCGCGGACAACGGCGGGCACTACGCCTACCACCGGGGCTCCGCGTGCGTGGACGAGGCGACGGTGACGTTCCTGACCACCGGTCGGCTGCCGGAGGAGGAGGTCTACTGCACCGACGTCGCCCCGCGGTGACCGTGGTCGCCGGCGCGACGCGGCGGGTCAACGAGGTGGGCCGGTGGTGAGCAGGTCGGACACGGTCACCAGCCGGTAGCCGCGGGCGCGCAGACCCTCCACCACCGGTCCGACGGCGAGCCTGCTCTGCTCGCGGTCGTGGTACATGCCGTGCAGCAGCACGATCGAGCCGGGCGTGACGTGGTCCAGGACGTACCGGGTGGTGGCCTCCGCGCTGCGGTCGACCTCCGGGTGGGTGTTCGGTTCCACGTCCCACATGACGGTCGTGCGGTGGTGTTCGCTCAGGTAGCGGGGCAGCGAGACGAGCTTCTTGCCGTACGGTGGGCGGAACGTGATCGGGCCTTGGTAGCCGGTGGCGCGGATCAGTTCGTCGGTGGTCTCCACCTCCTCGGCCACCCGTTGCGAGGACAGGAACAACATCCGTTCGTGCGTGTAGGAGTGGTTGCCCACTTCGTGGCCTGCCGCAACGATCGCCTCGCCCAGGTCGGGGTGCGCGGCCAACTCCTTCCCGGTGAGGTAGAACGTCGCCAGGACGCCCTTGTCGGCCAGCGCGTCCAGCAGCGGGCGGGTGCCGGCCGGGTCCGGGCCGTCGTCGAAGGTCAGTGCGACCACCTTCTCGGTGGTGGCGACGGCGGAGACGAGCCCGCCGTAGAACTGGAACGTCCGGGACTGCGTCAGCCGCAGCAGTCCGAAGGCCGCCAGTGGCAGCAGGACGACCGCGGCGAGCAGGCCGGCGGCCCACTTGCGACCACGGGGAGTGGTGGAGGTCGAACGCACACGTCCCGTTGTCGCCGAGGTCATCGGGTGAACGTACATGCGTTCGACGGCCGTAGCGGTCGACCGAACCGCCCCGGCCTTGGTGGGAACCCTGACGCGGGCGGCCTCAGCACTGCGGTAGCGGTTCGCCGGGGCGGACTTCGATGCTGGGGACGCGTCCCGGTTGGGTGCCTTGGGGGAGGGGGCACACGCGGACCACGGGAGGGCCGGCGCCGATGCGGTTGCCGCTGTTGTCGAAGGTGATCGACCCGCCCGCGCCGAGCACCGCCTGGTCCGGTGAGGAGAAACCGCTGATCGCGGTGTTCACCTGGCTTCGCCGCACCTCCGAGTCGACCGCGAGGGTGCGCAGGGCCGCGGCGATCGTCGTCAGCGCGTCGTGGGCGTTGACCGCCCAGCCGGCGTCGGTGTGCGCCACGTCGAACCCGGCCTCGGTGAACGCCCGCTCGAACTCGGTGAAGCCGGGGTTGTCCGGCCCCGCCTTGTCCGCACCTCCGACCAGCGTCGAGACCAGGCGGACCCGGCCGGCGCGGTAGCCGGTGGAGCCGAGGGCCTTGACCCGCAGGTCCTCCTGCACCGGGTCCAGTTCCGGCGCGCGCAGGCGCTGGCCGTCGGAGGTGCTGAGCACCGTGACCGACGCCGCGGCGCACTGGCCGTTGGCGTACGCCTCGTCCAGGCTGAACAGGAACCGGGCCAGGTCACGGCCCCGCGCTATGTAGGCCACGGTGATGTCGCCCTCGACCCCGCACACCCGCCGGGCGGTCTGGAGCACCGTGCTGGACTCGGCGGGGTCGAACTTCACCTCGGTGATGTTCCCGCCGAACTCACGTTGCACCAGCGGCAGCGTGGTGCACGTGTACGGGTCGGAGCCGCCGGTCGGCACCATGATGAACTCGGGCCGCGCCGGTACCGCTTCCCTGAGCCGGGCGACCTGCACCGCGCTGCGGAACGCCACCCGGTAGAAGTAGTCCTGGCCGATGCCCTCCGAGTAGGTGTTGTCCTTGTCGCACGAGGTGAAGTCGGGCCGGTCGTCCCGCGACCCGCTCTGGTCGAACCCCTCCGCGGTGACGAGGTCCGACACCACGGGCAGCCGCGCCTCCGCGAGCAGGTCGGCGATCCGGGCGGACTGCTCGGTGCTCAGCCCGATGCCGGCGACGGCGGCCACCTCGCCCACCTCGGCCATCCGCCGGGCGACCCGGACGGGTGTGTCGGACGTGCCGTAGGCACCGGTGTTGCCGATCAGCAGCCGCATCGGGTGCAGGCAGCCGGTGCCGTTGGCGCGCCGCTGGGCGGCGGCCATCCCCTCCAGCTCGTGCACGGCCCGCGCGCCCGCGTACTGGTCGGTCATGGTCAGCAGCACGCCGACGGTCGCCGGCGTGCCCTTGGGGTCGCACTGGTCGGGCGCCGACCGGTTCTGCTCGTCGATCACCCGCATCACCTGGTCGAAGGCGCCCAGCCCGAAGGAGTACGGGCCCGGGGTGAGGCCGACGCACTCGTTGTCGGACCACCACACGTCGTCGCCCGGCCAGAAGCCGTCACCGCACCGGGCGTCGTCGACGATGGCGCCCAGGCGCGGCACCACGACCGCGGCGGCGGCGACCAGGACCACGACCAGGCCGAGCCTGACCCAGTCGGTCCAGCGCCTCGGGAAGCGCCGGGGGTTCGGCACGACACCCCAGCGGTAGCGCTTCTCCTGCGGCACGCTCACCACGTGATCCCCCTCCGACGGTCGTAGTCGCGCGCGCGTTCCAGCAGTGGCGCGGAGTCGCGGGCCGGCTCCGAGAGCTGCCGGAAAGCCTGCGCGACGGTGACGCACAACGTGCTGACCGCGTCCTCCTCGGTCCAGCACGGGTCGTGGTCGACCGCGGGGACGGCGCCGAGCAGCCGGTAGGCGTGCCCCTCGGGCGTCTTGGGCAGGTTCACGCCCCGCACGACGTCGAGGTCGCGCTCGCGCGGGTCCGGCTCCTCGGTGATCACGTCGAACCGCGCCAGCCACTCGTCGGTGGGCAGCACGGGCAGCAGTTCGACCAGTCGCGCGGCCACCGCGCCGCGCTCGCCGAGCAACCGGGCGTGCCTCAGCTCCGCGGTCTCGTCACGCGCCCGCGCGCGCAGCCGCCCGAACAGCTCGGCCCACCGGTCCGGGGTGTCGGCCAGCGCCCGCAGGCCCAGGTACCGGACGAGCGGGTGCAGCCGGTCTTCCGGGGCGGGCCCGGTCCACAGCGTCGGGTGGGTGAACAGCGGCGAGTCCAGCGTGATCGGCTCGGGCAGCAGGTCCGCCAGTTCCTGGGCCTCCAGCCGGTCGTGCGCGGCGGACAGGGTGACCAGGGCGTCGAGCAAGTCTCCCGGCCGACCCCGGTGGCCGCGCACGAAGGGGCGCAGCAGGTGCCGGTGCATCGGCACGCCGGCGGTGGGCCCGTCGCGGCGCAGCAGCCGGTCCAGGTCCCCGATCAACTGCGGTTCGTCGTGCAGGCGCCGCAGCACGTGCGCGGTGGACTCGGCGTGGCCGCGGGTCAGGCGGTGGACGACCGCCGCGACGCTCCGGGCGGCGAGGTGGTCGGGCCACAGGTGGTTCTTGGCCAGTTGCACCACGTTGTCCGGCCTCAGGTCCCCGAACGACACGCGCAGCCACATGCCGCTCAGCGGCGCGGTCGCCGCGTTCTCCTCCTCCACCACGACCGGTGGCGGCAGCTCGCCCGCCAGCTCGCCCGCCAGGGTGCCGCCGCTGGTCGTGACGAGGGTGAGCGGGTCGGCCGTGCCGGCTTCGGCGCTGCCGTGGGTGTCGGCGACGGCGCGGCGCACCCGCAGCAGGGCGCCGGTGAACGACGACGCGGCGGAGGTGTCCCCGTCGTCGAGCAGCACCAGCACGTTCGCCGGTCGCCCGGTCGCGCGGGCCAGGCTGTGCCGCAGGTCCGCCAGCAGGGCGGCGACGAGCAGGTCGTCCACCTCGCGCCGGACGCCGGGGTTGTCGTTGCGCGCCTGGACGCTGAGCTGGAGGCGGACGCGCTCGCCGTCGAGCCCGAGACCCTGGTCCTGGTGACCGAACCACGCCAGCGCCTCGCGGCTCCAGGCGAGCCGGGCACCGCGCTTGGACTCGCGCAGCGAGTTCCACAGGCCGTCGAGCAGCGGGGGGATGGCGGGTCCGCCGGGCACCACGTTCGCCAGGAGCTCGCCCGCCGCGCCCACGAGGGAGTGGATCAGGTCCTCCAGCCCGCGCCTGCTGCTGTTGGTGCGCGCGCGCAGCTCGTCGAGCGCTTCCTCGGGGGTGAGCCCGTCGACGTCGGTGGCGATGGCCAGCTCGGCGAGCAGCACGCGCTCGAAGGTGAGGCGGTAGCCGGGTGCCCCGACGCCCAGGCCGAGCACGACGGCGGCGAGGACGGGGCGCACGGCGCGGTTCTCGTCGTTCTCCAGCTTGCTGGGGCTCACCAGGACGGTGGCGGTGCGGTCGCGCCAGTTCGCCAGCGCGCGGTTCAGCAACGCCGTGCGCCCCGAGCCGCCGCACCCCTCGACCACGAGCACCGGCCGGTTGCCGACCCCGCGCGCCGGGACCTCGGTCAACCGGTCGACGAGCCTGAGCAGACCGGTGCGCCCGACGAACACTCGCTCCCCCTTGGTGACGCCCGCGGGACTGCGCGACAGGTCCGGTCCGACAATTGTCGGTGACGACGGGAACGCTATCAACGGCGGCGATAACGGTGATCCGATATCACGCGTTCCGGTGGGATTGCCGACGACCAGGTGAGCGCATCACCCGAATGCGATGAACGGCTCTGCGCTGAGTGGTGATTAATGCGTGGTGGAAAGGAATATTCCGCGATTCCCACCTCGTGCGGGGTGTCGTGATCCGCAGTGGCCCGGCCGGCGGGGTGTGGACCGGGGGTGGTGCGAACGACCGATGTGGTCCGTTCGTCATCGGAATAGTTTGTCGGTCGCGAGACCCGGGTCGGCGCGCGTCCACGGCCGTGACCGCCACCGCGGACGGCCGAGCAGACGAGAGAGAACCGGATGACCAGGGACAACGACCCCGACGTGGCCGCCGAGCTGGACCGCCTCGACGCGGCGGTCAGAGCGGCGCCCCCGGGGGACACGACGGCGCAGATCGCGTTGTGGCGGTGGGTGGCGGCGTTGGAGCACTGGTTCTTCATCGCGCGGGGGTCGGCGGACCGGCCCCGTCCCTACGGCGTGGCCGCCGAGCAGGGGCCGATGATCTGCCTCTACAGCAGTGCCGCACGGGCGGGTGAAGCCGCACGGGCCCTCGGGTTGGTCGACCCGGGGAGCGGCACGACGCCGTTGTTCAGCGTGCCGGCGCCGGCCGCGATCGACTACGTCGCCTCGTTCGGCCAGACCGGCGTCTTCGGTGTGACGCTGGACCACCCGCGGCTCGGGCACTACGTCCCGCTGGCGAACCTGGGGCTGCTCAAGGGCTGGGTCGAGGGGGCCGGGCGGTGAACGGCGCCGACCCGGGCGACGGGTTCGTCGAGGTGATCGCGCGCGAGGTGGCGGCCGACCCCGGCAACCTGGCGTTGCGCGAGGACTTCATCACGCTGCTGCTGGAGCGGGACCCGGACCGCGCCGCGGCCGAGCTGATGGCGTTCGAGGCGTTCGGCGGTGACCCGGCACGGGTCCGCCTGCTGCGCGCCCGGCTGATGGCGGCGCGGTTGCGGACCTCGAACCCGCCGCCGCCCGCCGGGACCGCGTCCCCGGCCGCGCCGTCCGCACGGCCCGGGAAGAGGGAGTCGGTTCCGGCCCCGGCCCACGGGGACCGCCGGGACAGCGGCTCCGCCGTCCCGCCGTCGCTGTGGGACGCCGAACGCCCGGCGGTGACGCTGGCCGACGTCGCGGGCCTCGCCGAGGTCAAGCGGCACCTGGACACCGCGTTCCTGGCCCCGCTGCGCAACCCCGAGCTGGCGGCGGCGTTCGGGCAGAAGCCCGGCGGGTCGCTGCTGATGTACGGCCCGCCCGGGTGCGGCAAGACGTTCATCGCCAGGGCCATCGCCGGCGACCTCGGGGCGTCCTTCATCCACGTGACGCTCGCGGACCTGATCAGCAGTTGGATCGGGGAGAGCGAGAAGGCGATCCAGAGCGTGTTCCGCGACGCGCGGGCCGCCGCGCCGTGCGTGATCTTCTTCGACGAGTTCGACGCGCTCGGCGGGCGGCGCACCTCCGGCGGCGGCGGGTCGCAGACGATGCGGATGATCGTCACCCAGCTGCTGGAGGAGCTCGACGGCGTGGCCGGCGTGAACGACGGGGTCTACTTCCTGGCCGCCACGAACCGGCCGTGGGACATCGACCCCGCGCTGCGCCGACCGGGCCGGATCGACAGGACGGTGCTGGTGCTGCCGCCGGACGCGGTCGCCAGGGCGGTGATCGTCCAGAACGCGCTGGCGGACAAGCCCGCCGGTGGTGTGGACGTCGCCGCCGTCGCGGCGGCCACGGAGGGGTTCTCCGGTGCCGACCTCAGCCACCTGACGACCACCGTGCTGCAGCAGGCCATGGTCGAGTCGATGAGCAGCGGTGAGCTGGTGCCGGTCACCACCGACGCGGTGCTGGCCGCGGTCGGCGGCATCACGCCGTCCACGACGTCCTGGTTCGACCAGGTGGCGCCGGTGCTGGAGTACGGCGTCGACGACGGCACCTTCGACCAGCTCCGGGCGTACCGGGTCAAGCGAGGCATGCGATGAGCGGCTTCGACCGCGTGGCCGCCGACGACGACGCCGTGGAGCGGACCCTGGACCTGGCCTGGGAGCTGTTCGGGGCGCAGCCGACGCACCCCAGGGTCGCCGAGCTGGCGTCGCAGGTGCTCGCGGTCCAGCCGGAGCGGAGCAGCGTGTCGCTGCTGCTCGCCAACCACCGCGAGGTCTGCGGCCAGGCCGACGAGGCGCGGCGCCTGTACCTCCAGGTGGCCGGTCGCCGCGACCACCAGTTCGTCAACGCGGTCCGTGCCCTCCGGCACCTGGCGTCGGCCGAGCACGACCACCGCGAGGCGCTGCGCTGGGCGCGCGCGGTGCTGCGCGAGGAGCAGGAGGAGTGGGGCGACTGGATGGAGCTGGGCTCCGCCCAGGCGCTCTGCGGGGAGCACGAGGACGGGTGGCGCGGGCTCGACGAGGCGGTGGCGCTGTGCTCCCGCACGGCACCGGACGACCTCCCCGCCGCGCTGGGGAAGCGCGCGGCGTACCTGCTGGCGAGCTTCGCGCCACCCGACCGGTTCGTCCCCGCGGCCGAGGAGGCCGTCCGGGCCGACGCGGCGAACTCGTGGGTCGGCGTGATGCTCGGCTGGTCCTACCTGGTGCAGTACCGGTTCGCCGACGCCGAACGGCTCGGCCTGCGGCTGCTGCGCGAGAACCCGACGGAGGAGCTGCTCCAGGGCCTGGTGGAGACGGCCCGGACGATGCTGCGGATCGTCGAGAACGCCCACGCCCAGGACATCACGCTGGAGGACATCCGCCGCAGCGGGGTGATCGAGCTGGGGTGGCGGCAGCTCCGCGACCAGGTGCTCGGCACCGACCTGGCCTCCGCGCTGGCGGCGCTGGACGAGGTGATGCCCGCCGACCTGCGCGCCACCCTGCGACCGGGGATCCCGGTCCCCGACGTGCCCGGGGGCGACAAGCTCGGTTCCCTGGTCGCGGAGGACCTGCTGGCCTGGCACGACGGCCAGCGGCCCGGCTCCGGTGCCGCCTGGGGGGCGGCCGAGCCGTTCCGCCTGATGTCGGCGGCCGAGGTCATCGCCATGAGCACCGCGATCGAGGCCGACCCGGCGGCGCACCCGGACTGGCCCGAGAACGACCTCTGGGAACAGGTGATGACCGACGACGCCGGGGCGCACCTGGTCGTCGTCGCGCTCGGGGCGCTGGTCAAACGCCGCCCCGGGCACCCCGACGAGCCGGTCGCCGAGTCGATGGCCGACTGGGTCTGGGACCGGGTGGCCGACTTCGGCGGTCGGGACCCGCGACCGGCACGCCGGAAGGCCGTGGCCCTGCCGACCGACTTCCCCGCTGTCCCCGGGACGTCGTTGACCGGCGTCGTCGCGACGATGTGCGCCGCGCTGGGCGCGTCCGAGGACTCGGCGCCGTACGCGGAGCTGCGCCGGCTCTTCCCCGCCTCGACCGTCCGGCAGAGCGCGCTGGACCCCGTGCCGCCGAGTGCCGACGGCGTCGACATCGCGTTGCTCGACGGGCTGGTGAAGAGGGTCACCGTCGATGTCGCGCGCTGCCCGGCCGCCGACCGCGTGATCTCCGGGCTCGACCTCGACGGGCACCGCGGCTCGGCCGACGCCCACGTGCGGGCGCACGGCGTCGTCCCGCACAACAGCTGGGAGAAGCGCGCCACCGGCGAGGTCACCGTCAACTACGACCTCGCCGAGCACCGGCTCGGCCTGCAGTGGGAGAAGGGGAGGCTCGCCCGCATCTTCGTGGCCGCCACCGATCGGCCGGCCGACGGCTGAACGAGGACACGGCCCGGTGGGCGATCGCACCGGTGTCGTGGGGGCGCCTCCCCGGGGGTGCCTCCCCGAGGGGCCGCCCGGTCGCACCACCGGGTCGGAGGTGCCGTCGGTCGCCGGGTCGAGCATGATCGGCGCCGCGGCGCTCGAACGACGACCAGGGGGGACACCGATGAGCGGTACCGGCCAGGGCGCGGGCGCGCCGCGGGACCTCGGCACGGGGCTGTGGGTCGGGAGCACCGACCGGCGGGTGGTCCGGGCGGCTGCCGGAGGCGGGTTCGACTGGGCGTGCGTCGACGAGCAGCACGGGGGCGCGGCCGGCGGGAGGGAGAACACCGACCTGATCGCGGCGGTTCGCGCGGCGGGCGTCCCCGCTTTCGTCCGGGTCGCCTGGAACCGGCCCGAGCTCATCGGCAGGGCCCTCGACAGCGGCGCCGACGGGGTCATCGTCCCGATGGTCGACAGCGTCGAGCAGGCACGGGCAGCGGCCTCGGCGGCGCGGTTCGCGCCGCGGGGCACCCGCAGCTTCGGGCCGGTCCGCTCCACCGACGCGGTGACGGCGGCGGTACCGGAACAGGCGAACGCGGACGTCCTGTGCCTGGTGATGGTCGAAACGGCGCGCGGTCTCGACGCGGTGGCCGACATCGCGGCGGTGGACGGTGTGGACGGCATCTTCGTCGGCCCGTTCGACCTGTCGTTGGCGCTCGGCTCGGACGTGGCCGGACTGCTGGCCGACGACAGCGAGGACGCCCCGCTCCGACGGGTGGTCCGCGCCTGCCGGGCCCGTGGTCTCGTGGCGGGCGCGTACGCGGGATCGGTGGACCGCGTCGTCCAGCTCCGGAGGGCGGGCTTCACGATGATCGCCGCGGTCGACGACCTGGCGATGATCGCGCGGAGCGCGGGCGAAGCCGCCGCTGCGGCGAAGGTGCGCTGAGCTGCTCGTCGTGGCCGCCCGGCGACCGCGGCGGCCCACCCGAGCAGGTTCCCCGCGGCCGTGGTGTCACGGGTGCCGCAGCTCGTCCACGTCGTGGGCGAGCACGTGCTCCACGCGCAGGGTGGTGAACCCGAAGCGGTCGTTGACGCGCAGCACGTGGGTGTTGTCGACGCCGGTCATGGTCTCGATCCGCGCCAACCCGGGGATCTCGGACGCCGGCCACCGCGCCATGTCGGCCTTCACGCACATGCCCAGGCCCTTGCCCCGGTGCGCGGCGAGGACGGCGGTGTCGCCCTGGTAGCACTCGTCGGTGCGGTGGGGGAGGGTGATGACCTCCGTCAGGCCCGCCACCTCGCCGTCGGCCTCGCTCACCGCCGCGACCACCCGCTGCACGGCGTCCTGGTCGGCCATCTCGGCCTCGGCCTCGCGGACCCGCTTGACCGTCCACTCGGGAGCGGTGAACTCCGTCTCGCCCGCGGGGGCGTCGTGGATCGCGCCGCGCGCCCGCGCGCAGGACGCGACGAGGTCGTCCGGCGCCGCCCCGGTCCACCGCACCAGGCGGTAGCCGCCGGGGGCGCCGACCGGCCACCGCGCGGGGTCGACGTCGGCGAGCACCAGTCGCTGCACCGCCACGGCCCGGACGGTGCGGAACCCCAGCGCGCGGCACCACAGCTCACCCGGGCCGCCCTCGACCACGTTCCACCCCTCGACGGTGGAGCGGCCCCGGTCCGCCACCTCCGGCAGCACCGCGCGCAGCACCTCGGTGCCCAGCCCGCGACGGCGCGCGTCCGGGGCCACGACCACCTCGACGAGGCCGATGTGCGAACACGTCGTACGGCTCGGGCTCCTCCAGCGGCAGGTCCGCGGCCCGGCTCGCCACCGACACGCGGTGGTGGGCGACCAGGTCCCCCTCGGCCGCCGTCCGCGGGTCGAACCGCGACACCCGCACCGGGCTCAACGGCGGCCGGTGGAGAGGGTCACCAGGAACTGGCCGCCGCCCGGCTGGACGTCCGCGGTGACCGGCAGGCCCGGCACCAGGCGGGAGAAGCGGTCCACCAGCCAGTCCGCCGCCTCCCGCGCGTCCCGTTCGGTGGGGCAGCGGGCCACCATCTCGCGGCCCCCCTTGCGCTCCAGCCGGCCGGCCACGGTGATCAGCGGGGCGGGGTCGGCCACGTGCAGGCGGTCCGGCCAGGCGATGACCACCTTGACCGCGCCCTTGCGGGTGTTGCAGCCGCGGTGCGCGAGCCGTTCGGCGACCTTGGCCTTCCGGTCGGCGGTCCGGCTGTCGACGCTGGGGCCCCGCGGGTCGTTCACGGACATGTCGGGGTCCACCGGTTCGTCGCACACCCAGCAGCGCCAGCCGTCGCGCTCGGCCACGTCATCGAGGAGGCTCATCCGGGCAAACTAGCCTGTCGGCCGCCGGTCCCGCGCACCGCACCGGGGCGGGTGTCCCCCTTGCGAGCTACCCGCGGGTGTCCACCGCGCGGTGATGTTCCCGGGCCGTCGCGCCCCTAGCGTTCGGGTCATCGCGGCGCTACCGCCGCGGGGGTCTCGCGAGGAGTGGTCATGCGGCTGTTGACGCAGCTCGGGGTGGTCTTGCTGATGGCTTTCGCCGGCAACGCGCTCGTCGGCGCGGCGGGGTGGAACGCGCCCCTCACGCTGGTGTTCGGGTTCGCGACGGCGGCGCTGTCGCTGTGCGCGTACGCGTGGGTGGTGCGGCGGACCGAGCATCGGGAGCCGGTCGAGGTGGCCGTGCGGGGGGCGGGGCCCGCGTTCGGGCGGGGGCTGCTGATCGGGGCCGGCATGTTCGCCGCCGTCATCGCGACCATCGCGTTCCTCGGCGGCTACGAGGTGCTGGGGTGGGGGTCGCCGGCGGGCGCGGTGGCGTTGCTCGGGTTCACGGCCGCCGCCGTCGTGGCGGAGGAGCTGATCTTCCGGGGCGTCCTCTTCCGCGTCGTCGAGGAGCGCGTCGGCACGGTGGGGTCGCTCGCGCTCACCGGGTTGCTGTTCGGCGCGGTGCACCTGGTCAACCCGCACGCCACCGCGTGGACCGCGTTCGCCATCGCCGTCGAGGCGGGGTTCGTGCTGGCCGCCGCCTACGCCGCCACGCGCACCCTGTGGGTGCCCATCGGGGTGCACTTCGGCTGGAACTTCGCCCAGGGCGGCGTCTTCGGCACCAGCGTGTCGGGCGGGGACACCCCGCAGGGGCTGCTGGACGGCGTGACGTCCGGCCCGTACCTGCTCGGCGGCGGCGAGTTCGGCCCCGAGGCGAGCGCGTACTCGGTGCTGGCGGGCGTGGTGGTGACGGCCGCGTTCCTGTGGCTGGCCCGGCGCCGCGGCACCCTGGTGCCCCGGCGCCGCCGCCCCGCCGCCGCGGCTACGCTCGCCGGGTGATCGGCTTCCGGCGGTTCCCGGAGCTGTGGCGGCGGTGGGACGTCACGGTGCGGGACGTCCCGCTCGCCCTCGCGCTCGCCCTCGCCTCGCTGGTGCCCGCGCTGCACGACCGGGGGACGCAGCTCGGCGACCTGCCGACCCGCCCGATGGACGCGTCGGCCGTGGCCGTGATCGCGCTGGAGTGCCTGCCGCTGGTCGTGCGCCGGCGGTGGCCGGTGGTCTGCCTCGCCCTGGTGACCGTTGGTTTCGCGGCCGACCAGCTCCTCGGCTACCACGCGGTCGCGGGCACCGCGCTGCCCGTCGCGCTGCTGAGCACGGGGCTGCACCTGGACCACCACCGGCGCGCCGTCGCCGTGCTGGTCTCCGCGGCGTACGTGCCGCTGGCCGTGGCGCTCGACCGGTACGGGTCGACCGAGGGCGTGGCCGGGTTCACGACGTTCTACCTGGCGATGGTCGCCGCCTGGGCGATCGGGGCGTGGCTGCGGCTGGCCAGGGCCGGTGAGGCGGAACGCCGCCGCCGCGTGGCCGGGGAGACCCGGCTCGCGGAACGCACCCGCATCGCCCGCGAGCTGCACGACGTCGTGACCCACCACGTGACGGCGATGGTCGTGCAGGCCGAGGCGGCGCGGTACCTGGGCGGGGCCCCGGAGCGCCTCGACGAGGCGCTGGCCGCGATCACCGACACCGGCCGCAGGTCCATCGCGGACCTGAGGCACCTGCTCGACCTGCTGAACCCGGACCACGACGCCGACCCGCGCACGCCGTCCGTCGGCGAGCTGGGCGTGCTCGTGGAGCAGACCAGGCGGGCCGGGCAGCCGGTCGAGTTCACCGAGGAGGGCGTGCCGCCGGCGGGGAGCGCGAAGGTGGTGGCGTACCGGGTGGTGCAGGAGGCGTTGACGAACGCGCTCAAGCACGCGCACGGCCGCCGGACCACGGTGCGCGTGCGGCACGGGGGGAGCGAGATCGTAGTGGAGGTCGGCACCGAGGGCGGGGGGCCGCGCACCGCGCCGTCCCGCGGCGGCGGGCGGGGGCTCGCCGGGCTGCGCGAGCGGGTCGGCGCGCTCGGCGGCGAGTTCAGCGCGGGCGGGCGGGACGGCGGGTTCGTCGTGCGCGCCCGCATCCCGGCCGGGAGCCCGTCGTGAGCGCGCCGGTGCGGGTGCTGGTGTGCGACGACCAGGCGCTGGTCCGCGCCGGGTTCGCGACGATCATCGGCGCCCAGCCCGACCTGGAGGTGGTCGGCGAGTGCGGGGACGGGCGCGCCGCGATCGAGCTGGCGGCCCGCCTGCGCCCCGACGTGGTGGTGATGGACGTGCGGATGCCGGTGCTCGACGGCATCGAGGCGACCCGCGTGCTGGCGGGCGCGGGCGTGGCGGACCCCGTCAAGGTGCTCGTGGTGACGACGTTCAACCTGGACGAGTACGTGTACGAGGCGCTGCGCGCGGGCGCCAGCGGGTTCCTGCTCAAGGACGCGCCGGCCGCGCAGCTGCTGCACGGCATCCGCACCGTCGCCACCGGGTGGGCGCTGCTGGCGCCGGAGGTGACCCGTCAGCTCGTCGGCCGGTACGCCGAGCGCATCCGGCCCGTCGGGGGTGGTGCGGGCGACGTCCCGCTGGCCCCGCGCGAGCTGGAGGTGCTGCGCCTCATCGCGGACGGCCTGTCCAACGGCGAGATCGCCTCGACGCTGGTGATCAGCCACGAGACCGTCAAGACGTACGTGTCGCGCATCCTCACCAAGCTCGACCTCCGCGACCGGGTGCAGGCCGTCGTCTACGCGTACCGGCACGGCCTGGTGGCCTGAGCCGCCCGCGGCTCACAGGGGCCTGCCCGCCGGCCCGGTCGGTTCTTCGTCCACTGTGGACGTGCCGGAGACCGTGCCGAGCAGGCGCGCGAGCAGGTGGCGGTCGTCCGCGCCCAGGCGGTCCGCCGGTGACCTGTCCCGGGCCACGAGTCCCCGGCGTTCGGCCCGCTCGACGAGGCCGGACATGGTGGACTCGTCCAGCCCCGGGAACGCCGCCAGGTCGGTCATGCGCGGCGGTCGTGCTCGGCGCCGACGCGGGTGAGCACGGCCATCACCCGGAAGGACGTCCGGACGAGGGCGTCTCCGAGCGCGTCGTCGGAACTCATGGCGAGGTCCTGCCGAGGGTGGTTGGTAGTACCGATCAAACCGACGACGCGGTCGGCGGCCGGGAAAAGGGTTGTCGGGCTCCTCGGCCGTGGTGACAGGATCGGGGGATGTTCTCCGGCGACTTCGAGGTGCACCTGACCGGCTCCGCGCGGGAGGCGGACGCGATGGCCGCGTTCGCCGCCCGGCGGGGCGCGAAGTTCACCCACATCCTGCTCGACCGCGGCGAGACCCCCTCCCAGCCGATGCTGACGGTCACGGGCAGCGGGACGCTGGAGGACCTGCACCGCCTCGCCGGGGCGTGGCGGGCCGACCTGGCGGCGGCGGGGGTGGGGGTGCTCCGGGTCAAGATCGAGGCCGCGCCGTGGAACGAGGGCGTGCCCGCGTCCGACCTGGACGCCTCCGACGAGCTGTACTTCGAGCACCACGTGAAGGTGCTGCTGCCCTCCGGCGACCGCGACGCGGTGGACCGGCTGCGGCGGGCGGTCGGCGGGACCGGGGCGAACGTGTCGCGCAACGCCCGGCGGCGGCGCGGTCGGCGCGAGGAGCGGTTCGTCACGCAGCGGTGCCGCGGGGTCGGTCGCGCCACCGCCCGGACCCGGCTCGACGCCCTGCTGGCCGTGCTGCGCGGCGGCGGGTACGAGGTGCTGGAGGTCGAGGAGGAGTACGTCGTCCACGACGACGCCCTGCACGTCGACCGCGGGTGGCTCGACCCGGACCGGTGGGGCGACCGGCAGGACGTGCGCGACGACCTGCTCGGCAGCACGGCGTCCCGGGGCCGCGGCGCGCCGTCGACCTTCCTGCCGCTGGCGGCCGAGGGGCGGGACGTCCGGCAGCGCCCGGTGTTCGACCCGGCGCTCAAGCACTTCGACCACGCCTACCGGGCGGGCGAGCCGGTGTTCGGCGACCCCGACGAGGGGGCCCGCTGGTCGGCCGCGCGGCGGGCCGCGATGGCGCACGTGCTCGCGGTCCTGGCCGCCTCGCCGTGGGCGGGCAACCTGGTGCTGCGCGGCAGCGTCGCGCTGCGCGCCTGGCTCGGCGACGTCGCCCGCGACCCCGGCGACCTGGACTTCGTGGTCGTGCCGAAGACCTTCGCGCCGGACGGGCCGGAGGCGCGGGCGATGCTGGAGGGCCTGGTGGCCGCCGTCGCCGCCGACCCCGGTCCGGGGCTGCGCGCCGACCGGGTGGTGGCCGAGCACATCTGGACCTACGAGCGGGTGCCGGGCCGGCGGCTGGTGTTCCCGTTCGACGCCGCCGGCCTGCCGGGGGGCGCCGTGCAGGTGGACCTGGTGTTCAACGAGGACCTGCCCGACGCGCCGGTCGCCGTCGAGGTGCCGCCGCTGGGCACGCGGGTGCTCACCGCGTCGCCCGCCCTGTCGCTGGCCTGGAAGCTCCAGTGGCTGATGACCGACATGTACCCGCAGGGCAAGGACCTCTACGACGCCGTGCTGCTCGCCGAGCGCACCGCGGTGCCGCTGGACCTCGTCCGCGACCTGCTCCGCCCCGAGCTGGGCGACGGGGCCGACGGCTTCACCCCGGAGTCCGTGCTCGAACTCGACGTCGACTGGGAGAACTTCCGCGCCGAGCAGCCCCGGGTGGCGGGCGACGCCGGGCCGTGGCTGCGCAGGCTCGCGGACGCGCTGGCCCGCCGGTCCGGTGACCCGCTGGTCCGCTGACCCGTTGACCCGCCGGCCCCGTTGACCTGCCGGCCCGCCGTTCCCAGCAGGTGAGCGCTCGTCCGAACGGCCGCGCCGAAGAGGTACGGTCCGTCGCACCCGCCCCGGTCCGGCCATCGGGGGGAGGGCTGTCCGCTCGACGAGCAGGAAGGGGACGAGCCGTGCGCCGTCCTGTGTTCGGCACCGCTGTCGCCTCGATCGCGCTGACCGGTCTCATGGTGCTGAGCGCGTGCGCGAAGGACCCCGGCGGCGACGCCACCGGGACGACCGGCGCCACCGGCGCCGCCTGCGAGTTCGCGACACCGCCCAGCGCGCCCGCCACACCGTCCGCCGCGCCGTCCGCCACCCCGTCCACCAGCGCCGCCCGGGACGAGACCGGGGGCGAGCAGGTCGACGGGAGCGCGCTGAAGGTCGGGCTGGCCTACGACATCGGCGGTCGCGGCGACGCGTCGTTCAACGACCTCGCCGCCGCCGGGTTCGACCGGGCGATCGGGGAGCTGGGGGTCGCGAAGGAGAACACCCGCGAGCTCTCCGCCGCCCCGAACGAGGACGAGTCGGTGAAGCAGACCCGCCTGCGGCAGCTCGCGCGCGAGGGCTTCAACCCGATCGTCGGCGTCGGCTTCGCCTACACCGAGTCGCTGAAGGTCGTCGCGCCGGAGTTCCCCGACGTCCGGTTCGGCCTGGTCGACTCGGCCGTGGAGGGCGCGGCCAACGTCACCCCGCTGGTCTTCGCCGAGCAGGAGGGGGCGTTCCTGGCGGGCGTCGTGGCCGCGTACCAGAGCAGGAAGTGCCACGTGGGCTTCGTCGGCGGCGTCGACATCCCGCTGATCCGGAAGTTCGAGGCCGGGTTCACCCAGGGCGCGAAGGCCGCCGCGCCGAAGGTCGTGGTGGAGAAGAAGTACATCACGCCGGCCACCGACTTCACGGGCTTCCAGGACCCGGTGAAGGGCTCGGAGACCGCGAAGGGCCTCATCGACAAGGGCGCGGACGTCCTCTACCCCGCCGCCGGCGCGTCCGGCATCGGCGTCTTCTCCGCGGTGAAGCAGGCGGGCGTGCTGGCGATCGGGTGCGACGCCGACCAGTACAACCAGCCGGCGCTCGCGGAGAGCAGGGACGTCATCGTCGCGTCGAGCCTCAAGCGCGTCGACGTGGCGGTGCACGACTTCATCCGGGCCGCCGCGCGGGACGACCTGGCCTCGCTGCCGGAGGTCTTCGACCTCAAGGTGGACGGCATCGGCTACGCCACGTCGGGCGGCCGGGTCGACGCGCGGTTGCAGGGCATCCTCGAAGGGTTCAAGGCCCAGATCATCGAGGGCCGGATCACGGTCGCGGACAAGCCGTAGTCCCGCGGTCCGCCGCCGGCGGCCCCGGACGGCACACCACCCCGGAGGTGTAACGGGGCCCGCGCCGCCCTCGACAGACGGGCATCCGATGCCGGGCGAGGTGCGTGTTGACCAGCGAGGGCGGCTCACCGCGGGAGTCCGACGGCGTCCACCAGGAAGCGGTGGTCTCCGGCGGTTCCCACGTGGTCCAGGTCGGGCGGGACCAGTACCTCCACTTCGGCGACGGCGTCCGCCGCGCGGTCGCCGGCGCCGTGGTCGACGAGTGCCCGTACCCCGGCATCCACGCGTTCACGCCCGACCAGGCCCCGTGGTTCTTCGGCCGGGACGGGGCGACCGCGGACCTCGTCGGCCGGCTCGACGCGCGGACGCGGACGGGCGGGCCGCAGGTGGTCGTCGCGCCGTCCGGCGCGGGCAAGAGCTCGCTGCTCAACGCGGGCCTGCTGGCCCGCGTCGAGGCCGGGGCGCTGCCCGGGTCCGCGCACTGGCCGCGGGTGGTCGGGCGGCCCGCGGGCGACCCGGCGCGGGCGTTCGCCACCGCCGTCGCCGCCGCCATCGGCCGACCGGCCGGGGACGCGGGCGAACTCCTCGCGCCCGGCGCGTGCGCCGCGGCGGTCCGGGCGGCGCTGGGGGCGAAGACCCTCGTCGTCGTGGTGGACCAGTTCGAGGAGCTGTTCACGGTCTGCCCCGACGAGCGCGCGCAGGCCGAGTACGTCGACCTGCTGTGCGACCTCGCGGCGGCCGGGTCGGGGCGGGCCGCCGCGCTGGTCGTGCTCGGCCTGCGCGCGGACTTCTTCGCCGCCTGTGCCCGCCACCCCCGGCTGCGGGCGGCGTTGCAGGACAACCCGGTGGTGGTCGGGCCGCTGTCCGAACGGGACCTGCGGGCGGCCATCCGGAACCCGGCGCTGGCGGTGGGCCTGACGCCGGAGCCCGGGCTGGTCGACGTGCTCCTGCGCGACCTCGGCGGACCGGCCGGGCGACCGGGGGAGGGGCCGACCGGCGAGTACGAGGCGGACCGGCTCCCGATGCTCGCCCACGCCCTGCGCTCGACGTGGTCCAACCGCGACGGGAGCACGATGACCGTCGCGGGGTACGAGGCGTCCGGGGGCATCGACGGCGCGATCGCCGCCACGGCGGACCGGGTCCTCGCGGACCTGGGGGAGAAGAACGGGCCCCGGGCCGCCTCCCTGCTGCCGCGGCTGGTGAAGGTCGGGGAGGGGACCGCCGACGTGCGGGTCCGGGTGCCCCGGGACGACCTCGTCGGCAGCGCGGCCGACGCCGAGGTGCTGGAGGCGTTCACGAGGGCGCGGCTGCTGACCGCGGACGAGGACGCGGTCGCGATCACCCACGAGGCGCTGATCAGCGCCTGGCCGAGGTTGCGGCAGTGGATCGAGGCGGACCGGCACGAGCTGGTGACCCACCAGCGGCTCGGCGACGCCGCGCGGACGTGGGCCGCCGGGCGGCGCGACCCGGGGCTGCTGTACCGGGGCACCCCGCTGGCCGACGCCGACGCGCTGGTCCGGCGCTCCGCCCGGCCGCCGACCGCGCTCGAACGGGAGTTCCTCGACGCGAGCCTGCGCGCGCGGCGGAGCGGCACGCGTCGCCTGCGCCGGCTGGTCGCCGTCCTGGCCGCGCTCCTGGTCCTCACGCTGGTGGCGGCGGGTGCGGCGGTCCGTCAGTGGAACGACGCCGAGGACAGCAGACGGGCCGCGGAGGACAGCGAGCGCGTCGCCGCCGGGCGCAGCCTGCTGTTCCAGGCCGAGGCGGCCCGGGACACCGAGGCGGGCGCCTCGCTGCGGCTCGGTGTCGCGGCGATGGGCGTCAACGCGAGCCCCGAGGCCAGGGCCGGGCTCGTGAAGACCCTGATGGGCAACCACTACGCCGCGACCCTGTCCGGTCACGCCGACGCGGTGCACGCCGTGGCGTTCACCCCCGACGGGCGCACCGCTGTCACCGGGGGTGTGGACCCGTCCCTGATCGTGTGGGACGTCCGCGACCCGGTCCGCCCGAGGCGCGTCGGTTCCGCCGACGTCGAGGGCGGCGTGTGGTCCGTGGCGATCAGCCGCGACGGGCGCACCGCGGTCACCGGCGGTCCCCCGTCGCTGGACGTGTGGGACATCGCCGACCCCGCCCGTCCGCGACGGGTCGGCTCGGTCAGCGAAGAGCCCCGGTGGGTCAGCTCGGTCGCGTTGAGCCGGGACGGCCGCACGGTGCTCACCGGGACGTGGGACAACTCCGGGCGGGAGGAGGACGGGGCGAGGCTGTGGGACCTCGCCGACCCCGCGGCCCCGCGCCTGCTCGCGTCGATGGCCGCCGACCGGAGCGGACCCGTGCGGGGTGTCGCGCTCGGGCGGGACGACGCCGTCGCGGTCGTCGGCAACGAGGACGGCACCGTGCTCGTGTGGGACGTCGCCGACCGGACCGCGCCGCGCCGCGTCGCGACCCTCCCCGACCACGGCAACTCGGTCTGGGCGGTCGCGACGAGCCCGGACGGCCGGGCGCTGCTCACCGGCAGCGCCGACCAGACCGCGATCCTGTGGGACATCACCGACCCGGTCGCTCCCGTGCGGCGGTCCCGGCTCACCGGGCACCGCGGCACCGTCCGGGCCGTCGCGTTCAGCCCGGACGGCCGCACGGTCGTCACCGGCAGCCAGGACCGCACCGCGATCCTCTGGCGGGTCGACGACCCGGTCCGCCCGGAACGCCTCGACACGCTCGGCGGTCACCGGCAACCCGTCTTCACGGTCGCGTTCGGCCACGACGGCGCCCACCTGGCGACCGGCGGCAGCGACGACACCGCCGTCGTGTGGCGCACCGGCGTCGACGCCGACCCCGTGCGGCTCGGGGAGCTGGGCGGGCACGGCGGCGGCGCGCCCTCGCTGGTGTTCGGCCCCGGCGGTCACCGGATGGCCACCGGCGGCGCCGACGGCGCGCTGACCACCTGGGACGTGGCCGACCCGCGCGCGCCGCGCCCGCTGGCCACGGTCCCCGCCCACGGCGGCGGCTTCGCGATGGCGTCGAACGGGGCAGGCACCGTGCTGCTCACCGGCGGCGGCGACCGCACCGCCGTCCTGTGGGACGTCGCGGACTGGTCCCGGCCGCGCCGGCTCGCGACGCTGTCCGGCGGGCGCCGCGGCGTCGCCTCCGTCGGGTTCGCCCCGGCGGGCGACGTCGTCGCGCTCGGGGGCGACGACGGGCGGTTCGAGCTGTGGGACGTCGCCGACCCCGCCCACCCCCGTGCCCTGGCCACCGCGGGCGTGCACTCCGCCCGCATCTCCGCGGTCCTGTTCGGCCCAGACGGGCGCACGCTGGTCACCGGCAGCACCGACACCACCACCGTCGTGTGGGACGTGGGCGACCCGACCCGGCCTGGGGAGCGGGCCGCGTACGACGACGAGAACAGCACCTACTCCGCGGTGTTCAGCCCGGACGGCGAGATCCTCGCGCTCGCCCAGGAGGGGCGCAAGACCACGTTGCTCGACCTGTCCGACCCCGACCGCCCCGAACCGCTGGCGGTCGTGCGCGGGCAGGCGAGCTCGGTGTACGCGGCGGCGTTCAGCCCGGACGGGCGGGTCCTCGCCACCGGCGGCTACGACAAGACCGCGCTCCTCTGGGACGTCACCGACCCGCGCGACCCGCGCGAGCTGACCTCGATCCGCGGGCACGCCATCGCCGTCGTCTCGCTGCTGTTCGGCCCGGACGGGCGGACGCTGGCGATCAGCGGCGGCGACACCCCGGCGCTGTGGGACGTCGCCCGGCTGACCGACATCGTCGCCCGGCCGGTCGACATCGCCTGCGGGATCGTCGGCGAAGGGCTCACCGAGCGGCAGTGGTCGACCTACGCGCCCGACGTCGCCCACCGCCGCACCTGTTGATCGGCGGTCCCCCGGCCGGGGCGTGGGAACAGCCCGGAGCGGGAAGGGTTCGACAAAGGCGACGGGTGCGTCCCGGTCGCGCGTCGAATTACCGGAAATCGATTGTCCGCACCGCTTCCGCCGGTGTCCCGGTGCTGGTCAGCGATTTGTCGGTCTCGGTGAACGTCGTGCCGGGGGTACTTTCAGGCACTCCCGAACCGGATACTTGACCGTTCAACTTTCCGGCGGTAGCTTCCGGGTGGATCACCGAAATTCCTTTCCGGAAAGGGAGATCATGCGGCTGAAGTCCGTTCTGCTCACCGTGTCCGCCGTCGCCGCCCTGCTGATCGGCGGCCCCGTCGCGTCGGCGACCGCCTCCGGGACGCCGGACGAGGCGTGGCCGCCCGGGAACTGCCAGAAGGGCACGTTCTGCGTCTGGCCGAACTGGGCCCACCCGCTGCCCGCCCCCGTGGAGACCCCGTCCCTGGCGACCGACCGGGAGTGGTCCGGCAGCGTCCCGGCGCTGACCTTCTACAACTACACGTCGCGCAACGCCGACCTCGGCTACTCCTACACCTGGCCCGACGGGTCGACGTCGTCCCACACGATCTGCGTCCCCCCGGGCGGCAACATCTTCTACCTGCCGGTGACCGTGACGAAGCTGAGTTGGCACCAGGGTTCCTGCTAGGACGCCGACCCGCGCCCCGGCGGGTGGTGCTTGCCCGGGGGGCGCGTTGCTGGGATGGTCGGACCGGGAGGCGCGACCATGTCTGTCGGCACCATCACCGGAGCGGTCCTGGCGTTGTTCGTCGCCGCGGCGGTTGTCCTGTACCTGCGCGGTCGGGCCGCGCCCGCGCCCGCTGTCGGGCGGGTGCTGAGGTGGGTCGCCCTGGCGGGTGCGGTCGGGGTGGCGCTCGCGGCCCTGCCGGTCGCGGTGCGCGACGGTGGCGGGGCGGTGCCCTACCTCCTCGTGCCCGTGCCGGCGTGCGCGTTGGCGGTGGTCGCGGACGCGGTCGGGAGGTTCGTCGTCACGACCACGGCCGCGGCGGCACTGCTGGTGCTGGGGTGGGGCGTGTTCCTCGCGATGTTCATCACCCCGTACTTCGTGTTCCCCGCCCTGGTGCTGGGGGCGGCGGCGATTGCGTCCGTCCGCCCGCGCCGGGAGCGGGCGGTCCGGGACGGTGCCCACCCCTGATCGGGAGGGGCGGGGGACGGGCGTGGTGGTGCGCGCGCACGGGGGTGTGGCCTGGTGCGCGGCGGTGGGCTGGGAGAATGCGCCGGTCAGCCCGTGCGGGTCCCGCCCGTGCGGTGCTGCCCCGGCCCGGCTTTCTCACCGCACGACGTAAGGACTGACACGTGGCACTGCCGTACGAGCCCGACGACGACCACGCCGCGGACCGGTTCGTCAACAACGCGCTGCGCAGCCACGACGCCGAGGCGTGGGAGCTGCTGACCTCGGACGCGTACGTCGAGCAGACCGAGCGCGTGCTGCTGGGGATGCTGGACCGGGTCGCGGTGGACCGCGAGCACCGGCGGGTCGAGCGCGACGCCGCGCGGGCGCGGGTGACGGCGGGGGAGCTGACCCGGGTCGACCGGGACCGCGAGCTGGCCGAGGACGGCGAGCGGGCCAAGAAGGCCGCGCACTTCGAGGCCCTGGTGCGGGAGCGGCTCCGGGTGATCGCCGCCAGGGTGCGGCGGTTGCGCGGTGACGACGTCCGCGACGAGCTGATGAGCCTGGTGGTCGCCCTGGGTGCCGCGATCGACGCCCACCGGACCGCCGTGCTCGGCGGCGGGGGCGAGCCCAGCGGGGCGGACCGGGCGCTGTGGGAGCGGTTGACGACGCTCGACGTGCCGGGCGCGACCGGCCGCACGTCGGTGGAGGAGCTGGTCAGGGACCGCGCGGCGCAGCAGGACGACCACGGGCGCGTGCTGGCCGGGATCGTGCTGGACCTGGCCGGTGACGCGACGTCGATCTCGCGCGCCGACCTGCTGGACGTGTGGAAGAGGGAGGTCGCGCCGACGCTGACGGTGGAGGAGAAGGGCGACTTCGCGGCCAAGGGCAAGGGGTCGCTGGTGACCGACCGGCTCAGGAAGGCGTTGGGGGTGCTGGAGCGGCGGGGCCTGGTCGCGCGCTCCGGCCCGCAGGGCGACCAGCGGCTCGACCTCCTCGACCGGCCGGGTCTGGTGGAGCTGGCGGGCTCGCCGCAGTAAGGGGTCGACGGCTGCGGCGTGGGTCGCGCACCGCGGATAGGCTGCCCGGGCATGACCGCCGCGCTGCTGATCGTCGACGTGCAGGAGATGCTGGTCCCGGTCGTGTGGCGCGGGGAGGAGCTGGTCGCCCGGATCGCCTCGCTGGCCCGCGCCGCGCGGCGGGAAGGGGTGCCGGTGGTCGCGTTGCGGCAGGTCGGACCGCCCGGGACGGCGTTCGGCCCGGAGGTGCCCGGTACGCGGCTCAGCCCGCTCCTCGGCCTCGGACCGGAGGACGTGGTGGTGCGCAAGACCGCGACCGACGCGTTCTACCGCACCGGCCTGGCCGCGCTGCTCGCCGAACGGGGCGTGCGCACCGTCGTGCTGACCGGCGTGGCCACCGACTACTGCGTCGACGCGACCGCGCGGTCCGCGCTGAGCCACGGCCTGGACGTCGTGCTGGTCAGCGACGGGCACGCGCCGGCCGCCGCCGGCGACCCCGAGGCGGGGCTGGACGCCGAGCGGATCGTCGACCGGCACAACCGGCTCCTCAGCCGGGCCGTCCACCCCGGCGGCGCGCTGCGCCTGCTCGCGGCGTCCGAGGTGGTGTTCCGCGACCTGGCCTGAGGCGGTCC
>NZ_JBPKJK010000087.1:0-37127 GCF_051756985.1 Saccharothrix sabaoui | reverse complement strand
TGCGGGTCTTCCGGGTCGCGGGGGCTCGTCACCGGGGTTCGTCGGCCCCCAGCGCCTGCTCGACCGACTCGAACACGCTGAACACCTCGCCCAGGCCGGTGGCGGCCAGCGGGCGGGTCACGGCGCGCGCGACGGCGACGACGCGGAACGCCGCGCCCCTGCGCTTGCCCTGCTGCGCCGCCTCGACCAGGACCGCCAGGCCGGCGGAACCCAGGAAGCTCACCCGGGACAGGTCGAGCACCAGCGCGGTGCTGGTGTCGAGGTGCCGCAGCACCTCCGCGCGCAGCTGCGGCGCGGTGAGCATGTCGATCTCCCCGCTCACGCCGACCACGGTGGCACCGCCGCCGGCCGGCCGGACGGTGAGCCCGACCTGCCCGGCGCGCGGGCTGCTGGACGCGGCGGACTCGGCTCCGCTCGTCGCCACGACGTTCGGGTCCTGAACCGTCACGAGGGTCTCCTTCTTCACCTGGAACAGCTGGGTGGGAGCCCGGGGGCGCTCCGCGCGCAGGGCGGAAGAGCAGCGTGACGCTCACGTCAGCGGGCCGGACTCCCCGGCGCGGCTGTTGGCTCAACCGCTGCGCCACCACCGTACGGAGCCCGCACGGACACCACAAGCGCGCAGGCAGCGGCTTATCGGCACCAGTGTAGTGCGCATTCCGGTGTGCGGTGGGTGACGGACGGTGAACGGTTTGGCGGTGGACCCGCCGGCTACACCTCGGGGGAAGGGTTCAGCGCAACTCGGCGACCCGAACCGCCCGGTGGGCGAGACACCACCGGAACCGGCTGCCGGTCGCGCCGCCGTCGCGCAGAATCCCGGTGACGGGGATAACACCGCGAGAGTCGCGGACGACAACCCCGGTGGAGGGAATTCACATGAGCACCAGCACGGAAACCGAGTCCGAGCCCGCCAAGCAGAGGGCGGCGCGCGCCGGTTCGCACGGCGCGGGACCGCTGCCCACCGCCCCGTGCAGCGTGGTCTGGAGCAAGGGCCACGCCTACGTGCTCGAAGGTTTCCGGGCCCGCTGGGTGGGCGTCGACGACCGCGGCCGCCCCCAGGCGCTCAGCGGCGACGAGCTCCAGCGCCGCGGCTGGACCCGCACCCGCCACCGCTGACGGCGGTCCCCCGCCGCCCCGCGGCCGGGCGGTCACCCGCCCGCCCCGCGGCCGGGCGGTCACCCGCCCGCCCCGTGACCGGGCGGTCAGCCGGGGGAGTGACGTCCGCGCACGTTCGTCGGCACCGGGGTCCGCGCCGGCACTAGAGTCCACGCCGTGCCGCGTGACCCCGCCGACCGGCTGCTGACCATCCCCAACGCGCTCAGCGTGCTGCGGCTGCTCGGCGTGCCCCTCTTCCTCTACCTCCTGCTCGGCCCCCGCGCCGACGGCTGGGCGGTCGTCGTCCTCGTCGCCGCGGGCCTGTCGGACTGGCTCGACGGCAAGATCGCGCGCTGGCTGGACCAGACCAGCAGGCTCGGCACGCTCCTCGACCCCGCCGCCGACCGCCTCTACATCCTCGCCACGCTCGTCGCGTTCGTCGTCCGCGACATCGTGCCGTGGTGGCTCGTCGTGCTCCTGGTGGGCCGCGAGGTCGTCGTCGGCGCCTGCCTGCCCGTGCTGCGCGCCCGCGGCTACGGGCCGTTCGACGTCAACTACCTGGGCAAGGCGGCCACGTTCAACCTGCTCTACGCGTTCCCCGTGCTGCTGCTCGCCCAGGGCACGTCCACGGCCGCCCGGATCGCCCTGCCCATCGCCATCGCGTTCATGGCGTGGGGCGGCGCCCTGTACCTGTGGTCGGGGGCCCTGTACGTCTACCAGTTCACCCTCGCGCTGCGCCGACGGCCGGGGGTCGCGCCGGTCTGAACGCGACGTGGGAAGATCCGGCACCGAAGATCCACCGTCTTGAAGGAGCGCGCCGCGGTGATTCCCGAGGAGCTCAAGTACACCGAGGAACATGAGTGGGTGCTGCGCACCGGTGACGACACCGTGCGCGTCGGCATCACCGACTACGCCCAGGAGCAGCTCGGCGACGTCGTGTTCGTGCAGCTCCCCGAGCTCGGCGAACAGGTCGGCGCGGGCCAGACCCTCGGCGAGGTCGAGTCGACCAAGAGCGTGTCGGACATCTACGCGCCGCTGGCCGGCGAGGTCATCACGCGCAACGACTCCCTGGACCAGCAGCCCGACCTGGTGAACTCCGACCCGTACGGCGAGGGGTGGATGGTGGAGCTCCGCCTGGAGGACCCGGCGGCGGTCGACGACCTGCTCGACGCGTCCGCCTACCAGGAGCTGGCGGCATCGGAGTGACGTCGATCTTCCGGCGGCTCTTCGGTCGGTGGGGGAGCCGCTCCTCAGACACGGGTTCGGGCACGGTAGGTTCTAACGAACTCGACGCTTCCAGCAGCAGGAGGAGAGCTCAGGTGAGCACGAACGACGGGCCAGGCGTTCCGCCGGAGCAGTCCCCGGAGCGGACCTCCGTTTTCCGGGCCGACTTCCTCGCCGAGGTCGAGGGCGCCGAAGCGCCCGCCCAGGAGCCGGCCGTCGCCGGCGTCGACGCGCTGCCCGCCGGGTCCGCCCTGCTGGTGGTCAAGCGCGGCCCGAACGCGGGTTCCAGGTTCCTGCTGGACCGCGACACGACGAGCGCCGGTCGGCACCCCGACAGCGACATCTTCCTCGACGACGTGACGGTGTCCCGCCGGCACGCCGAGTTCCGCCGCGAGGGCGGCGAGTTCGTGGTGATCGACGTGGGCAGCCTCAACGGCACCTACGTCAACCGCGAGCCCGTCGACCAGGCCGTCCTGGCCAACGGCGACGAGGTGCAGATCGGCAAGTTCCGCCTGGTGTTCCTGACCGGTCCGGGCGCCGGGGGCCAGGGGGCCTGACGATGGGGGTCCGGTGACGGCCGGGCGGCCACGCGGGGGGTTGGGCATCGGAGCCGTGCTGGCGCTGCTCCGAGCCGACTTCCCCGACGTCACCATCTCCAAGATCCGCTTCCTGGAGGCGGAGGGGTTGGTCCGCCCGGCGCGCACCGCCTCGGGGTACCGGCAGTTCGGTTCGGCCGACGTCGAGCGGCTGCGGTACGTCCTGACCGCCCAGCGCGACCGCTACCTGCCGCTGAAGGTGATCAGGGAGCAGTTGGACGCCGCCGACGCCGCCGCCGCGAACGGGGGCCCGCACCGCGGTGCCGCGGCCCCCGACCACCGGTTCACCCGCGACGAGCTGCTCGCGCGCACCGGCGTCGCCCCCGACGTGCTGGCCGACCTGGAGCAGCACGGCCTGGTCACGCCGACCGCCGGCGGCCACTACGACGCCGACGCGGCGCAGATCGCCTCGACCGTGCGCGCCCTGGCCGACCACGGCCTGGACGCGCGCCGGCTGCGCCCGTTCCGGAGCGCGGCGGACGTCGTCGTGACCGCCGCGCAGCAGGGCCGTGCCGACGAAGTCACCGCGCTTTCGGTAACGCTGCACACACTCCTCGTGAAGACCGGATTGCGGGACGTCGCAGGTGGCCGTGTTTCGTCGAGGTGAACGCGTGTCCGCATCGTGATGCGAAGCGGTCGGGCCGTTGCGCACGGAGCCCGCTTGGCGGGTAGCGTCGAATCCGTACGTGGGGCATTCTCGTTGGTAGCGGGGACGCCAGAATTTCAGCGCGCTGAGGGAGGCGAGACCCGATGAGCGAGATGCGCGTCGTCGGTGTGCGGGTGGAACTGCCCGCCAACCAGCCGATCCTGTTGCTGCGCGAAACCGAGGGTGAGCGGTACCTGCCGATCTGGATCGGATCGGTCGAGGCCACGGCGATCGCGCTGGAGCAGCAGGGTGTCCGGCCTGCCCGGCCGTTGACGCACGACCTGCTCAAGGACGTCATCGGCGCCCTCGGTCGGCAGCTCGAACAGGTTCGGATCACCGACCTCCAGGAAGGCACCTACTTCGCCGAGCTGGTGTTCGACGGTGACGTGCGCGTCTCCGCCCGGCCCAGCGACTCGGTGGCGCTCGCGCTGCGGATCGGCGTGCCGATCCACGCGGAGGAGTCCGTGCTCGCGGAGGCCGGGTTGATCATCCCGGACGAGCAGGAGGACGAGGTCGAGAAGTTCCGGGAGTTCCTGGACTCGATCTCGCCCGAGGACTTCCGGGGCGCGGACACCTAGGTCGACCCGTCGCGCGGGCCGCTCCGGCGGTTCTGGCGCGCGGAGCGGTGGAGCTGCCGGACGGCCGCGGTGACGTCCGGTTTCGCGTTTCCGGGGCGTTCTCCCGGTGCCGCGGGCGGCGCGGTCGCCGTGCCGGTGGCGTGACCGGTCGAATGCCCGTCGCCGGTGGGCGGGGGAACGCGGTCGCGGTGCCGTGGGAATCGTCGAACAACCGCTCGGAACGCTTCGCAGGGGTCCCCGCCGAGGGGACCCCTGCTTTGATTTTGCCGGCTGTCACCGACGCCGCGCGATGACCGATCCGCTGCCTGTGGACAACTGCTTCGCCGGTGTCGGGCACGGCTTGGTGGTGCCCGGTTCGGCGGTGGTGGCCGGTTCGGCGGTGGCGCCTGGTTCGGCGGTGGTGGCCGTGACCGCGTTGGCCGCAGCCGTGGTGGTGCTCATCCGGTCTTGGTGCTGTCCGGGGCGCCCGCACCGAGCCGCACCGCGCCGCGCCGCCGGCACGGCACCGGGTTCCGCGCTCACCGCCGCCCCCGCGACCGGCTGTCCGCGTTTACCCCACCGGTGACACCTGCGAGGGGCCGCGCCGCCGGCCCCGCGCCGGGACGGGCCCCTCGCAGGCGTGTGCGGTGAGTTGTGGATCAACCCTCCGTGCCACCCCCTGGTGTCACACCTTCGGATTACACAACGTCAGCGTTCTTCAGCTAAACGATCACTAAACGTCACCCAAATGGCTTACGACGAGGGTATCTCTCAACCTCAACCTCAGCTTGAGACAAGACACGCTCAGCGCGTCGCGTTGACCTGCCCCCTAGGCGGTCTTACCGTCGAGCTCAGGTGAATTGCCACGGTGTGATTCGGGCACCGGGGCGGCTTCACGTTGGTCGCCGGTCGTCGTGACCGGACCGAGGGGAGGCAGGCGTGGTCGAGGAAGCGCCCATCCGGGCGGGAACCGGAGAACAGGGTGAACTGTTCCCGGACTCCTCGCTGCCGGACGAACTCGTCGGGTACCGCGGCCCCGCCGCGTGCCAGATCGCGGGAATCACCTACCGCCAGCTCGACTACTGGGCACGCACGGAGCTGGTCAACCCGACCATAAGGAGTGCGCACGGCTCCGGCAGCCAGCGGCTCTACTCGTTCAAGGACATCCTCGTCCTGAAGGTCGTCAAAAGGCTCCTGGACACCGGCGTCTCGCTCCAGAACATCCGGGTCGCGGTCGACCACCTGCGCCGCCGCGGCGTGCAGGACCTGGCCCGGATCACGTTGTTCAGCGACGGCACCACGGTCTACGAGTGCACCTCGCCCGAGGAGGTCGTCGACCTGCTCCAGGGCGGTCAGGGCGTGTTCGGCATCGCGGTCAGCGGCGCCATGCGGGAGATCAGCGGCACGATCCACGAGTTCCCCGCCGAACGGGCCGACGGCGCCGAGGTCGTGGGGCCGTCCGACGACGAGCTGTCCCGCCGCCGCCGCACCCGCGCCATCGGCTGAGCCCCCCCGCGCACCCGGACCGCCGACCGCGGGCGACCGGCGGTCGACAACCGACGACGACTCGGCCCGCGGCGGGCCCACGGGTAGCGGTGCGCGGGTACCCACCTCCGCGGCGGGCAAACCGGTGAGATCCACGTCGCGCCGGCGGTACCGGCGGCACCCCCGCCGGGTACGATTCGCGAGCAGTCGCTTTATCCCGTGCGGGAGAGTCCGAGCCAGTCTCGGCGCCGAAGGAGCAAATCCTCCCCGGAACCTCTCAGGCGCAAGGACCGCGCGGGTGAGACGCCTCTGGAAAGCGGGTCGGGCAACCGACCCCGCCGACGGTGCAAGCCCGGTCGAGCAGTCCGGGTGAAGCTCTCAGGCGCCCGGCGCCGGGCAGAAGACAGAGGGGGAGGGCAACGGCCGGAGTGTGCCCGTAGCCCTGGAGGCGCCTTTATGACGCAGGACCGCATCCCCCTCGCCGCTCTCGAGCACGGCACCCCGTTCGCCGACCGGCACGTGGGCCCGCGGCCCGCCGAGCTGGCCCGCATCCTCGACGTCATCGGCGTCGGCTCCCTGGAGGAACTGGCGCAGCGCGCCGTGCCCGACTCGATCCGCGAGCGCGACCTGGTGCTGGACCTGCCCGCGCCCGCCACCGAGACCGAGGCGCTGGCCGAGCTGCGCGCGCTGGCCTCCCGCAACCGGCCGATGACGCAGATGATCGGCCTCGGCTACTACGGCACGACCACCCCGCCGGTGATCCGCCGCAACGTGCTGGAGAGCCCCGCCTGGTACACCGCGTACACGCCGTACCAGCCCGAGATCTCCCAGGGCCGCCTCGAAGCCCTCCTCAACTTCCAGACGGTGGTCGGCGACCTCACCGGCCTGCCGCTGGCCAACGCGTCCATGCTGGACGAGTCCACCGCCGCCGCCGAGGGCATGACGCTCGTGCGCCGGGCGGGCAGGTCCAAGTCCGCCAGGTTCGTCGTGGACGCCGACACGCTGCCGCAGACCCTCGCCGTCATCGAGACCCGCGCCGAGCCGCTGGGCATCGAGGTCGTCGTCGCCGACCTGTCGCAGGGCCTGGAGGGCCTCGGCCTGGGCGGCGACTTCTTCGGCGTGCTGCTGTCCTACCCCGGCGCGTCCGGCGTGGTCCGCGACCACGAGGCCCTGATCGCCGAGGTGCACAAGGCGGGCGCGCAGGCCGTCGTCGCCGCCGACCTGCTGGCGCTGACGCTGCTGCGCCCGCCCGGCGAGATCGGCGCGGACGTCGTCGTCGGCACCACCCAGCGCTTCGGCGTGCCCGTCGGGTTCGGCGGGCCGCACGCCGGCTACATGGCCGTCCGGCAGGGCCTGGAGCGGCAGCTGCCCGGCCGGCTCGTCGGCGTGTCCGTCGACGCGGACGGCTCGCTCGCCTACCGCCTCGCGCTCCAGACCCGCGAGCAGCACATCCGCCGCGAGAAGGCCACCAGCAACATCTGCACCGCGCAGGTCCTGCTGGCCGTCATGGCCTCCATGTACGCCGTCTACCACGGCCCCGAGGGCCTGAAGGCCATCGCGACCCGCGCGCACCGGATGGCCACGGTGCTCGCCGCCGGGCTGTGCGAGGCGGGCGTCGAGGTCGTGCACGGCGAGTTCTTCGACACCGTCCGGGCGCGCGTGGAGGGCCGGGCGGCCGAGGTCGTCGCCGCCGCCCGCGAGCTGGGCGTCAACCTGTGGCGGGTCGACGAGGACGTCGTGTCGATCGCGTGCGACGAGACCACCACCCGCGAGCACCTGCACCTGGTGTGGCGGGCGTTCGGCGTGACCGTCCCCGACGTGGACGCCCTGGACGCCGACACCGCCGACGGCATCCCCGCCGACCTGCGCCGCACCACCGACTACCTGACCCACCCGGTGTTCCACTCGCACCGCTCGGAGACCGCGCTGCTGCGCTACCTGCGGTCGCTGTCGGACAAGGACGTCGCGCTCGACCGCAGCATGATCCCGCTCGGGTCGTGCACGATGAAGCTCAACGCCACGGCCGAGATGGAACCCGTCACCTGGCCCGAGTTCGCCGAGCTGCACCCGTTCGCGCCCGTCGAGGACGCCGCCGGCCTGCTCTCCATCGTCTCCGACCTGGAGCGGTGGCTGGCCGAGGTCACCGGGTACGACGCGGTGTCGCTCCAGCCGAACGCGGGCAGCCAGGGCGAGTTCGCGGGCCTGCTCGCGATCCGCGCCTACCACCGCGCGAACGGGAACGCGCACCGCGACGTGTGCCTCATCCCGTCCAGCGCGCACGGCACCAACGCCGCGTCCGCCGTCATGGCCGGGATGCGCGTCGTGGTCGTGAAGTGCGACGAGCGCGGCAACGTGGACCTCGACCACCTGAGGTCGACGGTCGAGGCGCACCGCGACGACCTCGCCGCCATCATGATCACCTACCCGTCGACGCACGGCGTGTACGAGGACACCGTGCGCGAGGTGTGCGGGCTGGTGCACGACGCGGGCGGCCAGGTGTACGTCGACGGCGCGAACCTCAACGCGCTCATCGGCCTCGCCCAGTACGGCAAGTTCGGGTCGGACGTGTCGCACCTGAACCTGCACAAGACGTTCTGCATCCCGCACGGCGGCGGCGGTCCCGGCGTCGGCCCGATCGGCGTGCGCTCGCACCTCGCGCCGTTCCTGCCGAACCACCCGCTCCAGCCCACCGCGGGCCCGGCGACCGGCGTGGGGCCGATCAGCGGCGCCCCGTGGGGCTCGGCGTCGATCCTGCCCATCTCGTGGGCCTACGTGCGGATGATGGGCGGCGACGGCCTGCGCCGCGCGACCCTGACCGCCGTGGCCGCCGCGAACTACGTGGCGCGTCGCCTGGACGAGCACTTCCCGGTGCTCTACACCGGCGAGGGCGGCTTCGTGGCCCACGAGTGCATCCTCGACCTGCGGCCCATCACGAAGGCGACCGGCGTGACCGTGGACGACGTGGCCAAGCGCCTCGCCGACTACGGCCTGCACGCGCCGACCATGTCGTTCCCGGTCGCCGGCACCCTCATGGTCGAGCCGACCGAGAGCGAGGACCTGGCCGAGATCGACCGGTTCATCGACGCCATGATCGCGATCAGGCACGAGATCGACCGCGTCGGCTCGGGCGAGTGGCCGGTCGACGACAACCCGCTGCGCAACGCGCCCCACACCGCCGCCTCCATCGCCGCGGAGTGGGACCACCCGTACAGCCGGGAGACCGCCGTGTTCCCCGCGGGCAGCGCCGCGCCGAAGACCTGGCCCCCGGTGCGCCGCATCGACGGCGCCAAGGGCGACCGCAACCTGGTCTGCTCCTGCCCGCCGGTCTCCGCCTACGGCGGCTGACCCGGGTCCCTTCTCCGGGTGGGGGGATCGGACCGAACCCCCGATCCCCCCACCCGCCCCCTGCCGGCGCCTTTCCCCCCTGCCGGCACTTACCGTTCTACCGCCTCGCGCGTTGTCCGGCTTCGGGCGGCGCCGACGCACGACAAACGCCGGACAACGGCCGTCGGGTCGGGTCGCGCGGGCCGCGCGGCCGGAAGACGATGACGGACCCATGGCGTCTTGCTACGGTTTCACGTGCGAGGAAGTCCTCGCACGTGAAGGAGCACGATGACGGGTCCGACCGGTGACGAGCCGGTCGAGGCGCTGGCAGCGCCCGCCACCCCGACCACCGACCCGGAGCGCCCGCGATGACCCCCGACACCCTGACCTGGCCGGCCGCCGTGCTCGCCCTCGGCGTGCTGTCCCTCGCCCTGGTCCTCGTGCTGTTCCTGCTCAACAGCCTCATCGAGGTGCGCAAGGCGAAGATCGGCGCGGACCGGGCCGACGACCTGCGCCGGCTCGTGCACCGCTACGAGCAACTGGCCGAGGGCACCCTCGACGCGCAGCAGCGCGCCGCGGCGGACCTCGCCGACCTGCGCGCCCGCACCGCGTCCGTCGAGAACACCGCCGGAACCGCGGAGTGACCGCGGAGGCCGTCGTGCGGGACAGGTCCGGTGCGCGCGGTCGGGTGGCGGGCGGGTGCTCGACGGTCAGGTGGTGGACAGGAGCTGGCCCAGGGCGGCGTCGACGGTGCGGCCGTCCTCCACCACCGACAGGGTGCCGCCGGTCGAACGGGCCAGTTCGCCCAGCGGGCCGCGCTCGGGGTCCGGGCCGATCGCGATGACGCTCACCGACACGTCCTTGCCCGGCTGCTTCGCGGCGGCCAGCCGGCCGGTCAGCTCGTCGAACGACAGCCCGCCGTCGTTCGCGCCGTCCGTGATGACCACGATCCGGTTGAGCTTGCCCGCCTCGTGGTCGCGCACCCGCTGCTCGTAGAGCGCCAGCAGGCTCGTGTACAGCTGCGTCGCGCTCTGCGGCCGCAAGCGGGCCACGCCGTCCAGCAGCGCCTGCCGCTGACCGGCGACCGCGCCGGTGGGCACCAGCTCCCGGTACGGCTTGTCGCCGTCGAGCCCGGCGGAGAACTCCCACAGCCCGAGCGACCCCGACACCGACCGGGTGACCTGCCCGGACAGCGCCTGCCTGACCCAGTCCACCCGGCTGCGGCCGTCGCCGCCGGGTTCCTCCATCGACTTGGACGTGTCCACCAGCACGGTGACGACCTGGCCGTCGTCGGCGGTCGCCCACGCGGCCGAGATCTGCTGGGTGGTGCCGGCGTCGGCGGGGGTGAGCGCCTCGGTGACCGCCGCCCACCGCACGCCCGGCGACGGCTTGGGCCGCTCGGTCGTGGACCCCACCCGCAGGCCGGCCCGCGCCAGGGTGGCCTGCTGCGCGTCCTCGTGCAGGAACTCGCGGAACGCCTGCGCCGCGCGCACCTGCGCCTCGCCGACCCAGTCGCCCGCCAGCGGCACGAACGGGAAGTCCGCCACCGGCGTCGGACCGCCCGCGGCCACCCCGTACAGCGGCTTCAACGGCGCCGCGCCGTTGTCCTTGCCCGTGTTGTGCCGGTACAGGTCCACCTCGAACACCGGCACCGCGCTGTACCCGACCGCGTTCACGGCCTGCTCGTCGGCCAGCAGGTTCAGCGCCTCCCACGTGCCCGCGGGCGTCTCGGCGGGCGTGGACGAGGCCAACCGGCTCATCGTCGACCTCACCGGGTCCAGCGCCAGCATCTCCGTGGTGACCGGGCCCTTGCCGTCCGGGCTCGCGCCCGCCAGCGCCGACTGCACCGCCATCGCGGTGGCCGCGTTGGTCGCCGGGTCGGGCATGGCCACCGAGAACCGGCCCCACTCGGGCTTGCCGAACCGGCCCCAGCCGTCGGCGGCGCCGGCCAGGTCGGGCAGGTCGGTCCACCGGAACGCGGGACCGGACTGGAGCGCCTGCGCGGCGTCCTCGTGCAGCGCCAGCAGCACCGGGCTCGTCGCGATCGACTCGGGCGCGGCGCCGAGCAGCGCGGCGTCCTGCGCGCCCAGGCGGTCGGCCCACAGCGTCGAGTCGGTGACCCACGCGTGCGGGCGCTCGCCCAGCTCCGCCGCGTCCCAGCCCTGGGTGAGGCCCTCCAGCACGACCTCGGAGTCGATCGACTGCACCTCGGTGCGGATGCAGTGGTCGTAGACGACGGGCCGCTGGGCGCTCCACGCCTCGGCGACCTGCTTGACCGCCTCGGCGACGTTCGGCGTGGCGGCGACCCGCAGCAGCGCCTCGCCCTCGTTGCAGTCGCCCGCCTGGGCCGCGGCGCGGCGCTCCACGACACCGCCGACCCAGGTGTAGCCGAGCCACCCGAGCACCACCAGGGCCACCAGGCCGACGATCGCGACCGGCCACGTGGCTATGCCGCGCCGAACCTTGGTCCGCAGCGCGCGGTGTCGAGACATCGTCATCCCTCTCAGCATCCGACCACAGCTGGCGAATCCCGACCGGCGTCACGCTAACAGGTGATATCCCCGGCGCGGGTGAAGTGACGGCCCGTCATCTGCCGGTGACGGGCTCGGGCAGCGGGGCACCGGTCGGCGCGGCGACCAGCACGTCCGTCAGCCCGATCAGCGCCGCCCTGAGCGGCGCCGCCTCCTCCGCGAACGCCGCCTGCCGCCGCGCGTACTCGGCGCGGCCCTCGGCCGTCTCGATCGCCACCGGCTCGTAGCCCAGCCCCGACAGGTCGTACGGGCTGGCCCGCATGTCCAGCTCGCGCACCCGCGCGGCCAGCGCGAAGCAGTCCGCGACCAGCTCCGACGGGGTCGCCGGGTCGAGCTTGTAGGCCCACTTGAACAGGTCCATGTTCGCGTGCAGGCAGCCCGGCTGCTCCAGCTCCGGCTGGGACTCGCGGGTCGGCTGGAGCGCGTTGAGGGGCCGCGCGGCGGGCGTGAAGAAGCGGAACGCGTCGAAGTGGCCGCACTGCACGCGCTGCGACTCCACCACCCGGTCGGTGCCCTCGCCGCCCAGGCGCAGCGGCCACGCGTTGTGCCGCACCTCGTCGGGCCGCTGCCGGTACACCATCGCCCACTCGTGCAAGCCGAAGCAGCCCAGCCGGGGCGCGCGGGACGCCGTCGCGGTCAGCAGGCGGCGGGCGAAGGCGATCGTGGCCGCCCGCTCCCGCGCGAACGCCGCCACGTCCAGCTCCACGCCGTCACCGGTCTCCCGGTACACCGGCCACCGCAGGTAGGCGCGCGCCGCGCCGCCCTCCAGGACCACGCCGGGACCGGGGTGCCAGCGCTCCAGCCGGGACGGGCGGTGCGAGTAGTACGACCAGAGGAAGTCGAGGACCGGGTGCTTGCGCCCCTCGGCCCGGCGCTCGTGGTGCGGGACCGTCCAGCGCCGGACGCGGGCCGCGTGCGCGTCGCGGCGCGCGGTCCACTCGGCCTCGGACAGGACTTCCCCCACCCCTCCAGGGTACTTGCCCCGTCAGGGTGCCCGGCCCTGGACCAGCGCCAGGCCGAGGCCGGTGCGCAGCGAGACGACCTCGCGGCCCTCCCGGCGGCTCACCGCGAGACCCGCCGCCCGCAGCACCCCCAGGTGCTGCGACACCGCGCCCGCCGTCACGCCCAGCCGGGCCGCCAGCTCGGTGACCGTCAGGGGGCTCTCCAGCTCGCACAGCAGCCGCGCCCGGGTCGCGCCGAGCAGCCTGCCCAGCGCGTCGCGCGCCGGCGCGGCCCGCTCCCACAGCGAGCCGAAGCCGTGCGCCGGGTAGCACAGCGCCAGCCGCACCGGGCTGTCCCGCAGGTAGGCGTGCGGCCAGGTGAACGCCGACGGCACCAGCACCAGGTCGCGCTCGCCGATCGCCACCGCGCTGCCGTGGACGGTGAGCACCGGGTTGCGGAACGACACCTCCGGGTGGAGCTCGGCCAGCACGGTCGGGCCGCCCGCCTCGACCAGCCGCCTGCCGCGCCGCTCCACGTCACCCTGGAGCACGCCCTCCAGCCGCGGCCACACCGGCGCGATGATCGCGTCGTGCACCTCCCGCACCCGGCGCTGCACGGCGGGCAGCGCACCCGGTTCGAGCACCCTCGGGTCGTCGGCCACGGCCGCCGCGATCCGCTCCGGCGTGGCCCTGGCGAGCGCGTCGACCTCCACGTCGATGCCCACCGAGCGCACGCCCGGAGTGGGGATCAGGAACTCCGGCACGACCGGCCGGGTCACCAGGGAGCGGAGCAGCGAGGGGTCCTCGCCGAGCCGCGCCAGCTCCCCGCCCGCCCACTCCGACCAGCGCCGGTGCACCGGGAACGCGCCGGGCGCGGCCAGCACGCGCAGCGCGGCGACCGTCTCCCACAGGGGGGAGACGGCGAAGCGGAGGGCCATGGGTTCACTCCACGCTAAAACGTCGGTCCGCGCCAGTGTGCGTTGGCAGGGTGGGCCCCATGACCAGGGGGTGGGTGCGGCTCCAGGCCGCGGCGGTGTCCGGATCGGTGGCCGAGGGGCTGATGCTGACGGCGTTGCCGCTCGTCGCGGTGACCATCACGACCGACCCGCGGGAGGTGTCGCTCGTCAACGTCGTGGGCCAGTCGCCGTGGCTGCTGTTCTCGCTGTTCGCGGGGGTGCTGATCGACCGGGTGCGGCGCAGCTCGGTGCTCGCGGCGGCGTACGCGGTGCAGGCGTGCGCGGCGCTCGTGCTCGCGGTGGCGGGCCTGGCGGGGTGGTTGGGCCTGCCGCTGCTGCTGGCCGTGGCGTTCGTGGTGACCTCCGCGCAGGTGCTGGGCGACGGCGCGTCCGGCGCGCTCGTGCCCGAGGTCGTGCCCGCCGGCCGGCTGGCGGCGGCCAACACCCGGCTGATCCTCATCGACCGGGGCGTGGTGCAGTTCGTCGTGCCGCCCGCCGCCGGCCTGCTCGTCGGGGTGGCGCTGGGCGCGCCCGCGTGGGTCGCCCTCGCGGCGGCGCTCGTCGCGCTGGCCGTGGTCGTGCTCGGGCTGCGGTCCGCGCCGGCGACGCCGTCCGGGCACCACCCGGTGCGGGACATCGCCGAGGGGCTGCGGTACCTCGTCCGCACGCGGCTGCTGCTGGCGATCACCGTGTCCGTGGCGCTCGGGTCGTTCGCGGCGAGCGCGGAGACGTCGATGTTCGTGCTGTACGCCTACCAGGTGCTGGACGTCGGCGCGGTCGGCTACGGCGTGCTGCTGACGTGCACCGCCGTCGGGTGGGTGGCGTCGTCGTTCGTGGTGAGCCGGGTGGTCGACCGGCTGGGGTACGCGTGGTCGATGCGGCTCGCGCAGCTCGGCATGGTGGTGTCCACCGCGCTGATCGCGCTGCTGCCGCCGTGGGCGTGGGCGATCGGCGTCGTGCTGTTCGGGCAGTCGGCGGTCGTGATGGTGTGGAACGTGTGCTCCCAGTCGAGCCGCCAGCACTTCACCCCGCCCGGCCTGCTGGGGCGCGTCCTGACCAGCCACCGGGCGCTGGCGTGGGGCCTGACCCCGCTGGGCGCGCTGGCCGGCGGCCTGGTCGCGTCGGGCTCCGGGCTGCGCGCCGTGTGGCTGATGGGGGCGGTCGTGCAGGTCGCCGCCCTGGTCACGGCGTGGCTCGGCCTCTCACCGCGCGCGTTCCGCGAGGCGGAGCGGGTGGCGGCGGCGCGGCGGGCGGAGCCGGTCGGCACCACCGGGGGGTGAGGCCGCCGGCGGGGACGGGGCGGCTCAGACCGGGGGCACGAGGCCGGGGAACTTGCGGGCGCCGTTGCAGTGCGGGCACTCCCGGCCGTTGTCCACGGTGCGCGGGGCGCCGCCGATGACGGCCGTCGTCGGGTTGGCGATGAAGCCGGCGCCGCCGCAGAGGTGGCAGATGGTGCGCGCGTCCGAGGTGACGCCGAACAGGTCGTCCTCGTCCTCTTCGTCCTCTTCGTCGAACTCGTCCGACTCCTCCGGCTCGAAGTCGTCCTCTTCCTCGTCATGCGGCTCCACGCGTCCACCGTAGTGGGGCCGCGCCGGGCGCACCGGGTCCACCCCGGCCCGCCGGGCGGGTGTGAGCGGATGTTGACCGGTGTGTGAGGACCCCTGCGGTAGGCATGAGACCCAAGCCGACTAGGGGGAACGAGAAGTGGACAGGGTGAACGCAGCACTGCACCGCCGGCGGCCCGCGGGCCTGGTCGAGGGGCGCATCCTCACCACACCGGTGGGTCTCGCGTTCCCGCGGGACGTCACGTTCGAGTCGTGGGAGCAGGCCGGGCAGCGGATCTCCCGGATCGCCAGCTCGTCCGCGTGGTACCTGGGGGACTGGCTCGTCTTCGGGCAGGACAAGTACACCGACCGCTACCGCAGGGCGGTGGAGGCGGTCGGCCTCGACTACCAGACGCTGCGCAACTACGCGTGGATCGCGCGCAAGTTCGACGCGTCCCGGCGACGGCCCGGCCTGCCGTTCCAGCACCACGCCGAGGTGGCCGCGCTGCCGCCCGCCGAGCAGGACCGCTGGCTGGACCGCGCGGAGCGCGAGCAGTGGTCGCGCACCGCGCTGCGCCGGGCGCTGCGGGAGGCGCGCGACCCGAGCGGCCGGACCTACCGGGCCGTGATGCCGCGGGTGACGGCGGCCAGTGACGCGGTGGACCGGTGGCGGCGGGCCGCGGTGGCCGCGAACGCCGACTTCGAGGCGTGGATCGTGGCCGCGCTGGACCGCGCCGCCGCCCGGGAGCTGGAGCTGACGAGCGTCCCCGACCTGGGTGCGCCGGACCTGGGCGGACCGGACCTCGACTCGTCGGACCGCGCTGCTTCGGACCGCGCCGCCCTGGACCGTGCCGCCCTGGATCGGGCGGCTTCCGACCGGCCTGCCCTGGACCGGGGGGTTTCCGACCGGCCCGCCCTGGAGCGGGCCGTCCTGGACCGGGCCGTCCTGAACCGGGTGGCTCCGGAGCGGGCCGTGCCGGAGCAGGCCGTTGCGGAGCGGGCCATCGCGGAGCGGGCCGTGCCGGAGCAGGTCGTCGCGGAGGGTGCCGTCCTGGTCAGGGGGCTGCCGGCGGTGCGGCCGGCGTCGTGACGCGGTGACCCGCGCGGCGGGCGAGGGGGAACCCGCGCCCGCCGCGCGGGTCAGACCTCGCGCCGCACGTGGGTGCCGTCGCGGACCGTGCCGACGTACTCCTCGACCAGGTCCTCCAGCGCGACCACGCCGCTCGCCGCGCCGTCGGCCGACACGGCCTGGGCCAGGTGGCTCTGCGCCCGCCGCAGCACGGCGACCGCCTCGTCCAGCCGGGCGTCCACCCGCACCCGCGGCAGGCCGCGCACGCGACCGGCGGGCACCCGCGTCGCCGGGTCGGCGTCCGACAGGTCCAGCACGTCCTTGACGTGCAGGTACCCGATCAGCCGGCCGTCGGAGGCCACCGGGAACCGGGAGAAGCCGGTGGCCGACACCGCGGCCTCCAGCTCGCCGATGGTCGGCCGCGCCGACACCGACGTGACCCGGTCCAGCGGCACCAGCACGTCGGCGACGGTCCGCTCCGCCGAGGACAGCGCCTGCGCCAGCCGCCGGTGCTCGGAGTCCTCCAGCAGGCCCTCCTGGCGCGACTGCCCGATCAGCAGGGCCAGCTCGTCGCGCGTGTACGCGGACTCCAGCTCGTCCTTCGGGGTCACGCCGACCAGCTTGAGGACCGCCGTCGACACCACGGTGAACCCGCGCAGCAGCGGCGCCACCATCCGGCAGAACCAGTAGTGCGCGGGCACCAGCAGCAGCGCGGTCCGCTCGGGGCCCGCGATGGCCAGGTTCTTCGGCACCATCTCGCCCAGCACCGTGTGCAGGGCGACCACGATGATCAGCGCCAGCGCGAACGCCACGCCGTGCCGCACCGCGTCGGGCACGCCCAGGCCGTGGAACGGTCCCTCCAGCAGGGCCGCCACGGCGGGCTCGCCCAGGGCGCCCAGGCCCAGCGAGCACAGCGTGATGCCGAGCTGCGCGCCCGCGATGAGCAGCGGCAGCTCCCGGCCCGCCTTGATGACCGTGCGGGCGCGGGTGCTGCCGGCCTCGGCCAGCGGCTCCAGCCGGTCGCGGCGGGCGGTGATGATGGCGAACTCGGCGCCGACGAAGAACGCGTTGCCCGCGAGCAGGGCGAACAGGGCGAGGATGCTCACCGCGTCACCCCCGACCGGTGCCGGTCCGGTCGCCCGGGCACGATGCGGTCGGCCGACGCCTGCTCGACCGTCGCCTGCTCGGGCACGGCGTGGTCGGACCCGGCGCGGTCGGACCCGGCGCGGTCGGACCCGGCGTCCGCGTCCTGAGCCGGGTCGGGGTGGGCGGGGTCGGACCTGGTCACGCGCAGCTCGGCGACCCGGTGCCGGTCCATCTCCACCACGGTGATGCGCCAGTCGTCCACCCGGATCTCCTCGCCGGCGACCGGGATGCGGCCCAGGCGCGCCAGCACCAGGCCCGCGACGGTCTCGTAGTCGCCCTCCGGCATCCGGAACCCGGTGGCCTCGGCGACCTCGTCGTCGCGCAGCAGGCCGGACAGGAGCCAGCTGTCCGGGCCCAGGGCCCGCACCGGCGAGGTCTCGCGGCGGTCGTGCTCGTCGCGCACGTCGCCGACGATCTCCTCGACCAGGTCCTCCAGCGTGACCATGCCCGCCGTGCCGCCGTACTCGTCGACGACCAGCGCCGTCTGCAGGCCCGAGGCCCGCAGCCGGTCCAGCAGGGCGTCGCCCTCCAGCGTGGCGGGCACCGTCTGCACCGGCCTGGTCAGCGCGGACAGCGGCGTCGTGGCCCGCTGCGCGCGGGGCACCCCGAACACCTGCTTGACGTGCACCATGCCGCGCACCTCGTCCAGGTCGCCGTTGTGCACCGGGAACCGGGAGAACCCGGTCTCGCGCGCCTTGGCGACCAGGTCGAGCACGGTGGCGTCGGCGCGCAGCGACTCCACCCGCACGCGCGGGGTCATCAGCTCCTCCGCCGTGCGGTCGCCGAACCGCAGCGAGCGGTCCAGCAGGGTCGCGGTGCCCTCGTCGATCGTGCCGTGCTCGGCGCTGGAGCGGACCAGCGCGCCCAGCTCCTGCGGGGAGCGCGCGGAGGCCAGCTCCTCGGCCGGCTCCACGCCGAGGCGTCTGACCAGCCAGTTCGCCGAGCCGTTGAGCGCGGTGATCAGCCAGCGGAACACCGCCGAGAAGCGGGCCTGCACGCCGGCGACGGCGCGCGCGGTCTCCAGGGGCTTCGCGATGGCGAGGTTCTTCGGCACCAGCTCGCCGAACACCATCGACAGGGCCGTGGCCAGGGCCAGCGCCAGGACCAGCGAGACCGGCGACGCCACCGCGGCCGGCACGCCCAGCCCGGTGAGGGCGGGCGAGATCAGCTCGGCGATGGCGGGCTCGGCGATGTACCCGGTGATCAGCGTGGTGATGGTGATGGCCAGCTGCGAGCCGGAGAGCTGGAACGACAGCGACCGGTGCGCCTTCTCCACCGTTCTCGCCTTCGCGTCGCCGACGGTGGCGACGTGGGACTCGACGGTGCTGCGCTCCAGGGCGGTCAGGGAGAACTCGGCGGCGACCGCGATGAACGTGCCGATGGTGAGCACCACCACGGCGACGAGGCCGAGAACGCTGAGCAGGATGGTCATCGGTCACCCCGACGGGTGACCGGGTGGGGCTGACAGCCGGGTATCGGACCCGGCTCGGTACTACAGCCCGGTGACTGCGCGTCGCGCACGGAAGGGATCACTCCTCGTGAGGGGTGGTCGAACGGGTGTCCAGTTTAGAGAGTAACCGCCGGTCAGCGCAGTCCGGTACCGCTCGGTGACGAAGTACTCGCCCGGAGGACCACCTCACCGGCCACGCGCACGGTCCGCGGCTGCCCCGCCACACCGTCCAGGACCAGGTGCGCGGCGCGTTCGCCCATCTCCTCCAGGGGCAGCCGCACGGTGCTCAGCGCGGGCACCAGGTCGCGCAGCGTGGGGATGTCGTCGAACCCGGCCACCGACACCTCGTCGGGCACCCGCAGGCCGCGTTCGCGCAGCGCCGCCATCGCCCCCATCGCCATCACGTCGTTCACGGCGAACACGCAGGTCGCCCCGGTGCGGGCGGCGAGCAGGTCGCCCACCGCCGCGTACCCGCCGTCCCGGGTGAACCCGCTGGTGAAGACGTGGTCGTCGGGCAGCTCCACGCCCGCGTCGGCGAGGCCCGCCCGGAACCCGGCGACCCGGTCGCGCGCGGCGAGCAGGCCGGGCGGCCCGCCGAGCACCGCGAACCGCCGGTGGCCGAGCGCGGCCAGCTCCCGGGCCAGCGCCCGCGCGCCCGACCGGTTCGCGGGCACCACGGTGTCCGCGCCGAGCTTCGCCTGCGAGACGCACGCCACCCGGCCGCCCTGCTCGGTGAACGCGGCGATCTCCTCGGCCAGGCGCGTCGAGGCCGCCCGGTCGGTGGTGCGGCTGCCCGCGATGACCACGGCCCGCGCCCGGTGCGCGCGCAGCGTGTTGACCAGCTCGACCTCGCGGTTCGGGTCGCGGCCGGTGGTGCCCAGCACCACGACCAGCCCGGCGGACTCGGCGACCCGGGTCACGCCCGCCGCGATGCTGGAGAAGTACGGGTCGGCGATGTCGTGCACGACGAGGCCGACGAGGACGCTGGAGTTGCGGGCCAGCGCCTGCGCCGAGGCGTTGGGCAGGTAGCCGAGCCCGCGGGCGGTGCCCAGCACGCGCTCGCGCAGCTCCTCGCTGACCTGCCGGGTGCTGCCGTTGAGCACCCGTGAGGCGGTCGCGAGCGACACGCCCGCGTGCTTCGCCACCTCCTGGAGCGTGACCTGCCGCGACGCCAACGCCGACCCCTTCCGCCTCCTGGTCCGGCGAGACTAGCCCGCGAGGAGGTTGACGACGCCGACGAGCCGACCGTAGCGTGTCGGTACCTGCTTGGAAAGCGCTTTCCAGCTACCTATCGGGAGTGTTGCGCATGGCTGTGCGGACGATCGGCATCGCGTTGAACGGCGTCACCGGGCGCATGGGCTACCGGCAGCACCTGGTGCGGTCGGTCCTGGCGCTGCGCGAGCGGGGCGGCGTGCGGGTCGGCGACGACGTGCTGGTGCCCGAGCCGCTGCTGGTCGGCCGCAACGCCGACAAGCTCAAGGAGATCGCGCAGCGCCACGACCTGCCGCGCTGGACGACCGACCTGGACGCCGCGCTCGGCGACCCCGACGTGGCCGTGTACTTCGACGCCCAGGTGACGTCCGCGCACGTCCCGGCGCTGTCGGCGGCCATCGCGGCGGGCAAGCACGTCTACAGCGAGAAGCCCGTCGCGGCCACCCCCGAGGAGGTCGCCGACCTGGCGCGGCTGGCGGACGCGGCGGGCGTGCGGCACGGCGTGGTCGCCGACAAGCTGTACCTGCCGGGCATCCGCAAGCTGCGCCGGCTCGTGGACGGCGGGTTCTTCGGCCGCGTGCTGTCGGTGCGCGGCGAGTTCGGCTACTGGGTGTTCGAGGGCGACTGGCAGAGCGCGCAGCGGCCGTCGTGGAACTACCGGGCCGAGGACGGCGGCGGCATCGTCGTCGACATGTTCTGCCACTGGAGCTACCTGCTGGAGGGCGTCTTCGGGCGGAAGGTGGAGGCGGTGACCGCGCGGGCCGTCACGCACGTGCCGACCCGGTGGGACGAGCGCGGCGAGGCGTACGAGGCGACCGCGGACGACGCCGCCTACGCGATCTTCGAGCTGGCCGGCGGCCTGGTGGCGCAGGTCAACTCCTCGTGGGCGACCCGCGTGCACCGCGACGAGCTGGTCGAGTTCCAGGTGGACGGCACGCTGGGCAGCGCCGTGGCCGGGCTGCGCGGGTGCGTGGCGCAGCCGCGGGCGGTCACGCCGAAGCCGGTGTGGGACCCGGACGTGCCGTCCTCGACCGACTTCCGGTCGCAGTGGCAGGAGGTGCCGGACAACGAGGTCTTCGAGAACGGCTTCCTCGTGCAGTGGGAGGAGTTCCTGCGGCACGTGGACGGCGGCGCGCCGTTCGGGCACGACTTCTGGTCGGGCGTGCGGGGCGTGCGGCTGGCCGCCCTGGGGCTGGAGTCCTCGCGCACCGGCCGCCGGGTCGAGGTGCCCGCGTGACGGCCGTGCGGCTGCCGGCGGCGGACGGGACGTTCCGCCGGCACCGGTTGGGCGACCCCCGCACGTGGGATGTCGGGCCGTTCACCTCACGCGTCGCGTTCGCCGCCGCGCACGTGGTGGCCGACCCGTTCGGCGGCAACGCGCCGGGCGCGCCCGCCCGCCTCGACTGGGACGCCACGCTGGCGCACCGCGAGCACCTGTGGGCGCACGGGTTCGGCGTGGCCGAGGCCATGGACACCGCGCAGCGCGGCGCGGGCCTGGACTGGCCCACCGCGCTGGAGCTGATCAGGCGCTCCGCGTCGATCGCCGGGGGGCGGCTGGTCGCCGGCGTGGGCACCGACCACGGCACCGCCGACCCGCTCACCGCCTACCGCGAGCAGCTGGCCGACGTCGTCGAGGCGGGCGCGCAGCCCGTCCTGATGTGCAGCCGCGCCCTCGCCGCCGCCGCGCGCGGCCCCGAGGACTACCTGAAGGTGTACTCCGCGCTGCTGGAGGAGGTCGACCGGCCGGTGGTCCTGCACTGGCTGGGCACCGCGTTCGACCCGGCGCTGGAGGGCTACTGGGGCTCGTCGGACCTCGACGAGGCCACCGGGCACTTCCTCGACCTGGTCCGCGCCCACCCGGACAAGGTGGACGGCGTCAAGGTGTCGCTGCTCGACGCCGGTCGCGAGGTGGGGCTGCGGCGTGCGCTGCCCGCCGGCGTGCGCTGCTACACCGGCGACGACTTCGACTACCCCGACCTGATCGCGGGCGACGAGGTCGGGCACAGCGACGCGCTCCTCGGCGTCTTCGACGCGATCGCGCCCGCCGCGTCCACCGCGCTGCGCCTGCTCGACGCGGGCGACGTCGCCGGGTACCACGAGGTGCTGGCGCCGACCGCCGCGCTGTCGCGGCACGTGTTCGGCGCGCCCACGTTCCACTACAAGACGGGCCTGGTGTTCCTGGCGTGGCTGCGTGGGCTCCAGGACGCCTTCGCGATGGTCGGCGGGATGCAGTCCGCGCGCGACGTCGTCCACCTCGGGGAGGTGCTGCGGCTGGCCGACCTGGCGGGGCTGCTGCCCGACCCGGAGCTGGCCGCGGCGCGGTGGGGCCGGCTGCTGGGCGTGCTGACGTGAGGCTGTCGCTGAACCAGGCCACCGTGAAGCGGGCGTCCGTGCCCGAGGTGGTGGAGGTGTGCGCGCGGCACGGCATCGGGGGCGTGGGGCTGTGGCGGGAGCCGGTGGCGGAGTTCGGGCCGGCCCGGACGGCGGCGCTGGTGCGCTCGGCGGGGCTGACCGTGTCCTCGCTGTGCCGGGGAGGGTTCTTCACCGGCCACGACCAGCGGCTGGACGACAACCGGCGGGCGATCGACGAGGCGGCGGCGCTGGGCGCGCGGTGCCTGGTGCTGGTGCCGGGCGGCGTGCCGGACCGCGACCTGGTCGCCGCGCGCGGGCGGGTGGCGTCGGCCCTGGCGGTCCTGGCCCCCTACGCGGCCTCCGCCGGGGTGCGGTTGGCCGTCGAGCCGATGCACCCGGTGTTCTGCGCCGACCGGGGCGTCGTGTCGACCCTGGCGCAGGCGGTGGAGCTGGCCGCCCCGCACCCGCCGGAGGTCGTCGGCGTGGTGGTGGACGCCCTGCACGTGTGGTGGGACCCGGCGCTGGCGGCCTCGGTGGCGTCGGCGGCCCCGCGGATCGCGTCCTACCAGGTGTGCGACTGGGTCACCCCGCTGCCCGCCGACGTGCTGCTCGGGCGCGGGCTGCCCGGTGACGGGCACATCGACCTGGTGGGCCTGACCGGGCTGGTGGCGGCGGCCGGGTACGACGGCTTCGTCGAGGTGGAGGTGTTCAACGAGGAGGTGTGGGCGCGCCCCGCGGACGCCGTGGCGGCGGACCTGGTGCGCCGGCACGCGACGGGGTGGGAGCCGGTCGTGGACGGCGGCCACGACCGGCTTCCCGTCTCCCCCTGAGGGGTGTGGCACGACCCGCCGTGCCCGCTGTCGGCTCCCCTCCGACTCGCGGGTGCGGCTGGTCGATCCCCTCGTGTTCCCCCCGTAGGAGAAGAGCGGGGTGCCGGGCCGTGGATACGCGCGGTCCCGGACTTCTTTTCACGGGGGTGCGCCGGCCCGCGGGAACGGCCCGGCGCGGGTGGTCAGGCGCCGATCCAGGGGAGGTGGCGGCGGGCGCGGTAGGTGCGGGTGGCGTTCGTGGTGATGCGCAGCACCGAGTCGTACATGCTGCGGCCCAGGGCGGCCCTCGCGCGCAGCGCCGGGTGGGTGGCGCCGTAGTTGTCCGCGTTCACCGCCTGGTTGCCGCGGAACGCGCCCGAGGCGAACAGGGCGTAGGTGACGATCGCCCTGCCGCTCGCGTCGAACACGACGCCCGCCTCGTTGCGGCCGTCCTCGAACCAGCCCGCCTTGGTCGCCACGTTCAGCCGCTCCTGCGAGGACAGCTCCAGCCGGACGCCGTCGGTGAACGCCGTCAGCGACCGGAGGACGTTCAGCAGGTACGCCGTCGAGCCGGCGGACAGCAGCTCGCCGTTCACCAGCTTCTGGAGCAGCGTGAACGTCTCGCGCGGCGTGGTGGTGCCGAGGAAGAAGCGGTTCGGGTTGGCGACCGGCACGACCCGCGTGTGGACGAACCCCTTGCCGCGCAGGATCTCGTTCAGCTCCAGCGCGGGCACGACCAGGCCGCACAGGCGCACGCACGTGTTGTCCGAGACCGTCAGCAGCGTCGACAGGACGTGCCCCAGCGTGACCGAGCTGGGGTAGGCGCCGTCCAGGGCGAAGATGCCGTCGGTGTCCTGGATGACGATCTCCGCCGGCACCTCGACCCGCTGGTCGAGCCGCAGCAGGCCCCGGTCGACCTTGTCGAGCACCGCCACGGCCACCGCGACCTTGTTCACGCTGTACGCCTCGACGACGCGGTCCGCGTGGTCCTGCACGGCGGGCCTGACCACGCAGTCCGGGTCGGCCACGCCGATGTACGACGACCACGTGCCGCCGGCGAGCAGGGTCGCCACGCCGTACTTGACCGCGATCTTGCGCCGCGCCAGCTCGGCCGTCGTCGGGATCAGGGCGTCCCACTCCGCCTCGGTCTGCTCCGCCTGCGCGGAAGCGGTCCCCGCCGTGCCCAGCACGGCGGTCGCCGCCGCCGCCGAACCCAGCCCCAGCGCGAACCTGCGGTTGATGTCCATGTGCCCCCAATCAGTGGATACGTCAGCTAAGACGCCACCGGTGATCAGAACGTTGCTCGCGCACCGGAGGGTGATCGAACCAGTACGCTGCGCCGTGTGGGCGAAGAGGTGTTCCTCGTGACGGGGGCGAGCCGCGGCATCGGCGCGGCGACCGCCCGACTGGCCTCGGCGCGCGGCTACCGGGTGGTGCTGGCCTCGCGGGACGCGTCGTCGACCGCCCGGCTGGCCGCCGAGCTGGGCGGACCGGACCGGGCGTGGTCGGCGACGTGCGACGTGACCCGGTACGAGCAGGTCGCCGGGCTCGTCGACCGGGTGGAGGAGGCGTGGGGCCGGCTCGACGTGGTGTTCGCCAACGCCGGCACGAGCATCGTCACCTCGTTCACCACGGAGGGGGGCGCGCCGCCCGCCGAGTGGAGCGGGATGGTGCTGACCAACGTGTGCGGGCCCGCGTTCACCGCCCGCGCCGCGATGCCCGCGCTCGTCCGGCACGGCGGTCACCTCGTGCTGACCGGGTCGGCGGCCGGGCGCGGCGTGCGGCCGGGGAACCTCTACTCGGCGACGAAGTGGGCCGTGACGGGGTTGGCGCAGGCCATCCGCGCCGAGTGCGTCGGCACGGGGGTGCGCGTCACGCTCGTGCAGCCCGGCCTCACCGACACGGGCGGTATCCCGGCGTCGCGGGCGGGCGACCCGAAGCTGGAGCCGGCCGACGTGGCGCGCGCCGTGCTGTACGCGGTGGAGCAGCCGCCGACGGTGGACGTCAACGAGATCCTGGTGCGCCCGGTGGGGCAGGACCCGTACAAGTGACCCGGCCGGGCCGCGGACCCGCGACGCCGGTGCCTTGAAATGAAGAAACGCACCACCGGCCGCCGTGGCGTGGGCTGAAGATCAGCGGCCGGTGGTGCGCGGTGCGCCCGGTGGTGGGTGTGGCCCACCACCGGGCGCGGGGTCAGCCCTTGGTGCAGGACTGGCCGTTCACCCGGAAGTCGGTCGGTTCACCCGAGCCGGTCCCGGAGGAGTTGAAGCCGATGCCGGCCGAGCCGCCGCTGCCGACGTTGCCGTTCCACGGCATGTTCGTCGCCGTCGCGGCCTGACCGGACTGGGACCAGGTCGCCGACCAGCCCTGCGTGATCTTCTGGGTGCCGGGCATGGTGAACTCCAGCTTCCACGACGTCCACGCCTGGCCACCGGTGTTGGTGACGGTCAGGTTGGCCGACATGCCGCCGTTCCACGACGACGCGCGCCACGTGACCTTGCACGCGCCCGCGACCACGTCCGGCTTGGTCCGCACCACCACGTTCGTCGACTTCGACGTCAGGTTCGCGCCGTTCTTCGCCGACACGTACAGGGTGTAGGCGGTGTCCGGGCGCAGGCCGGTGATCGTCGCCGACGGCGAGGTCGTGGTGGCCAGCACGCGCAGCGCGTCACCCTCCACCGACACGACCTGGTACTCGCGCACGCCGCTCTCGGCGTCCGACGACGGCGTCCAGGTCAGCTTGAAGCCCGCGGTGGTGATGTCGGACGCCGCCGGGGCGCCCGGGGCCGACGGGGGCGTGGTGTCGACCGGGGGAGCGGTGGTGACCTTCTCCGCCGCCCAGTTGGCGACCCACGCGAACGCCGAGTTCCAGTTCACCGTGACCTCGTTGACCGAGTACGCCTCGATGTGGTCGACGAAGCACTTCTGCGGCTTGCAGCCCTGGAGCAGGCGCGCGGCGATCGGGTCCTGCAACGCGCTGTTCGGGCCGCCCGAGAGCGCGCCGGGGGGCGCGATCGGCAGGGTCGGGTCGAGCTGGTTCGCCCAGTGCCGGTGGTGCACGTTGCGCACCGCCTGCTCGCCGTAGCCCGTGACGTAGGAGTACGACAGCGGGTTGCGGCCCAGCAGGTAGTGCAGGCCCTGGAACACGCCCTCGCGGTACTTGGCCGCGCCGGTGAAGTCGTGCGCCAGCGCCAGCACCGAGATGTTGTTGGTCACCAGGCCGTTGGAGCCCCAGTCGTAGCCCTCGACCGGCTGGTACGGGGCCGGGTAGCCCTGGGTCGCCATCCGGGTCAGGTGGGCGTCGGCGACGGAGGCGAACTTCGCCTTGATCGCCGTCACGTCCGCCGCCGGCAGGCCGTTGGGCACCAGGGCGAGCGTGATGTCGCCGAGCGGGCCGGTGGAGCCCCAGTCGAAGCCCCGGGTGTCCAGCGACGCGCCCTTGTAGTGCGTCGACGACGTGAGGTCGCTCCGGTACGACGCCTCACCGGTGGTGGTGAACAGCTCCGCCGCGGCCCAGTAGAACTCGTCGGTGACGACCGGGTCGCTGTACGAGCCGCCGCCGGTGCCGTCGTTCGGGTCGGCGATCTTGTTCGGGTTGGCCTTGGCCGCCGCGTACGCCTTCACGGCCGCCGCCTGCGCCTTGGCCGAGAACGCCGGGTCGATCGTCTTCCACAGGCGGGCGGCCTGCGCGGCCACCGCGGCCGTGTTCAGCGTCGCGGCCGTGCTGGTCGCGGACAGCCGCCGGGCCTGCGGGTCCTGGTGCGGCAGCAGCGGGAGGCCGGTCCAGTTCACGTCGTGGATCTTGTGGTGCACCATGCCGTCGGGCGCCTGCATCTTGAGCAGGAACTCGACCTCCCAGCGCGCCTCGTCCAGGACGTCCGGGACGCCGTTGGCGCTCTCCGGGATCGACAGCTTGCCGTCGCCCAGCGCCGCGGCGTCGCCGATCAGCTTCGCCCGCTCGTAGGTGTTGAGCACCTGCCACGCCGAGATGCCGCCGTTGACGACGTACTTGCCGTGGTCGCCCGCGTCGTACCAGCCGCCGCGCACGTCGAGCGTGTAACCGCAGTCCAGGCCGGTCAGGCAGGGCACGTTGTCGTCGCCCTGGTTCGGGGCGACGTTGAGGTGCCCGGCGGGGCGCGCGTACTCGTCCCCGACGTACCGCGCCTCGATCTCGATGCCGCTGCGGTTGTGGTAGAAGTACGCCAGCGAGTCGGTGCGCAGCTTCTTGACCTGGTCGGTGCCGATGTCGAACGGGAAGCTCGTCTCCGTCCCGACGGTCAGCGTGTAGCCGGTGCCGGCGGTGTCGTAGGACGAGAAGTCGATCAGGTGCGTCCGGTCGCCGGACTCCGCGTCCAGGCCCTTCGGCGTGGTCTGACCGGTGGCCACGGTCGCGCCGGCCGCGTTCTTCAGCACCCACGTCTGCGCCGCGGTCGCGTCGGACGTCAGGGTCGCCTGCTTGGGCAGGCCCGGCACGTAGGCGACCTGGTCGACGTTGATCTTCTTCGCCGGCACGGACGGGTCGCCGCCCGGCGGCTTCACCCCGCCGACCAGGGAGACGTTGTCCACGCAGACCGTGTTGGCCGCCGCCTGCCCGCCGAGCTGGAACGTCGCCTGGCCGTTGCCGGCGTCGGGGAAGTCCAGCTCCGAGGTGAAGGTGAAGCTGAACGTCTGCTTGGTGGTCGTCAGCTGCACGGTGTGCGAGGCGACGCCGCGGTAGGGGCTGACGCCCTCGCCGAGGTTCGCCGTGATCGGCTGCGGGGTGGTGGCGCGGGCGTCGAACGTCATCGTGTACGACTGGCCCGCCTCGAACGGCACGCCGTTCTGGCCGATCAGGGCGTCCCACGGGTTGGCGGTGCCACCGGGGACGGCCGCGCACAGCTCGCCGTTGACGAGCCGGTTGGTGACGCCGCTGCCGGCCCACCACGGGTCGGCGGTGCCGCTGCTGAACGTGCCGTTGATCAGCCGCTCGTAATCGGCCGCGTGGGCCGTTCCGGCGGCCAGCGCGCCGCTCACCGCCACGAGGGCGAGGGATGCGGTGGCCCGACGGCGCCACCGGGGGGAGGGAAGCGATCTCATGGACAGGGTCTCCTCCGTCTGCTCTGACGGTTGACGACGCTTCTGGGAGCGCTCCCTGGGAGCGCTCCCAGAGACTCTAGGGTGATCGTGCGCACATTCACAAGGCTGAATTCCACCTCCAGTCAACCCGTGGTCACGGGCTGTGAACGTGCACAGGGTGCGAAGCGATCAGCGCGGGGCGGTGTACCCCCTGGTCACGATGCGGTCGGCCATCGCGGCGTAGGCGGCCGGGTCGTCCGGCGCCCACGTGGCCAGGCCGTCCACGTAGCGGTTGAGCATGCAGAACGCGGCGGCGATCAGGACGGTGTCGTGCACCTCCCGGTCGGTCGCGCCGTGCTCGCGGGCCCGGGCGACCAGCTCGTCGGTGACCGCGCGCCCGCTCTCGGCCACGGCGGTCGCGACGTCCAGCAGCGCCGACAGCTTCGGCGACGGCTCGTGCCCCTCGGGCAGCTGCGCGGCGGCGAACGCGGCGTGCGAGGAGGCGCAGTAGGTGCACGAGTTCAGCTCCGAGACGCGCGCGGCGATCAGCTCCCGCTCGCCCCGGCCCAGCTCGCTCGGGCCGCGCAGCAGCACCTCGACCAGCTCGCTCAGCGGGCGACCGGTCTCGGGTCGGTAGGCCATGAGCCCGGCGATACCGGGCAGCGGGTTGTCCAGCTCGATGTGCGGCATGCGCACAGTGTCGTGATCACCGGGCCGGCGGGCGAGCGGTGGGCGGGCTGTGCGGTGGGCCGGTCGCCGAGCGTGACCCGGCCGCGCCGTCGCGTCGATTCACCCGTACGGCCCGCCGGCCGCGCCCCCGGGTGGCCGACAACTACCGGTAGTCGTCCGCGTGGAGGGAACGTGACCAAGAGGCCCGCCGTCGTCGTCGGCGCGGTCGTGCTGGCCGCGCTCGGCGCGTTCGCGGCGCTGGGCGTCCTGCTCGCGCCCGGTCCGCCGTCGACCGACGCCCGCGCGCTGGCGGGCACCGCGCTGGTCGCCGCCCGCGACACCCCGCAGCCCGGGGCCGACCCGGACGCCGTTGCCGACGCGGTGTCCCGGGTGCTGCCCGAGGGCACGCGGGCGGTCGTCGTCCGGCCCGGCCGCGCCAACGAGGCACCGACCCGGTCCGGTACCCACCGGGTCGCGGTGGTGGTCGGCGAGGTGGACCGGGCGGCGGTGGCGCTGCTCGTCGCCAACGGCGGCGTCGTCGGTTCCGCGACCACCCCGGACGGCTGGTGGGCGGCGGTGTCCGCGCCCGCGTCCGTCGCCGCGCCCGTCGGGCCGGCGCTGGCGCTGCTGGTGGCCGCCGCCCTGCTCGGCGCGGCGGCCGGCGAGGTGTCCCGGACCAGGCCCGCCGCCCCGGCGCGGCAGGGGGACGTGCTGGTGCGCGGGGTCGTCGGCCTGCTGCCGCACGTGTCCGAGGAGGCGGCGTGGCGGGCCCGCGACGTGCTGGCGGCGAGCGGCGTGCGGCCGGTGGTGCCCGACGGGCGCGCGGTCGACGCCCGGCGGCACCGGGTGGTGTCCACCGAGGTCACCGACGACCCGCGGCGGGTGGGCACGGTGGCCCGCACGCTGTGGCCCGGGTACGCGGAGGGGGAGCGGGTGGTGGTGCCGGCGGAGGTCGTCGCCTACGTGGGGCCGGGGGAAGGGGGCGAGGGGGGCGGCGGGGTCGGGCGGGCTCGGCGGCGTTGAGGGCGGCCGGTGGGGGGAGCTGTGGCGGCGGCCGGCGTGGGCGGCGGTGAGGGGAGCGGTGTGGGCGAGCGGTGTGGGCGGCCGGTGAGGGGAGTGGCGGGGGGTGAGGGGCGGCGTCAGTGGCCGGCGGCGCGGGCGTACTCGGCGGGCGTGATGCCGTAGCAGCGGCGGAACCAGCGGGTCAGGTGGGCCTGGTCGGCGAAACCCGCCGCGGCGGCGGCGTCGGCCGGGCGGGTGCCCCCGGAGAGGAGGCGGCGCGCCTCGCGCAGGCGGCGCTGGCGCTGGTGGTCGCTGGGGGACAGGCCGTACCGGGCGCGGTAGGCGCGGTAGAGCGCGAAGCGGCTCAGGCCCGTCACCCCCACCAGGTCCGCCGGGGTGAGGTCGTCGGAGAAGTGCGCCTCCACGAGGTCGCGGGCCGCGGTCGGGTCGCCGTGCGCGGCGGTCGGCGCGGGCAGCGGGCCGGCGTGCGCCGCCATCGCCCGGACCGTGCGCACCAGTTGCTCGTCGCGGGCCAGCGCACCCTCCCGGAGCGAGGCGTGCAGGTCGCGCAGGGCGTCGGCGAGGGCGGGGGAGTGCACCACCGGGTCGCGGAACAGCGGCAGCGCCGGCACCAGCTCCGCGACCAGCTCCGGTCCGATGTGGACGATCCGGTAGGTGAAGCCGTCCTCGGCGGCGGTGTGGCCGTCGTGCGCCTCGTCGGGGTTGAACGCGAGGACCATGCCCGCCGCGCTGGTGTGCGTGCCGCCCCGGCAGCGGAACTCCTGCGCGCCCTGCTCGGTCACCCCGAAGGAGTAGGCGTCGTGGCTGTGCCGGTGGTAGCGGTGCGACGTGAAGTGGGCGTGCATCGCCTCCAACGGCCGGTCGGCCGCCCGCCAGTAGCGCGTCCACTGCACCGGACCATTGAACAGCACGCACACCGCCGTGAGCGCGCTCTCACAGAAAGGTGCAGCTCAACCCCTAACTACAACGAGAAAGGCGAGTCGCACTCTTGACTGGTGTAGACCATTTCCGGTTGAGTTGCCCTCGTCACGTCCGATGGGCGCATCCAACGGGAAAGAGTGATCACGTGTCGAGAATCCGCGTAGTGGCGGCGATCGCCGCTGTCGTGGTCGGGGCGGCACTGACGGTCGTCGCGGCCAACTCCGCCGCCTCCGCCGCGGCGTGCGCGTCCGCCTGGAGCTCCTCAGCCGTCTACAACGGCGGCACGACGGCTTCCTACGCCAACAAGAACTGGCGAGCCCAGTGGTGGACCCAGAACGAGACCCCCGGCACCGCCGCGGTCTGGGTCGACCAGGGCACGTGCGGCGGCGGCACCACGCCCCCGCCGGTCGGCTGCGACCACCCGAACTGGGTGCCGGGCCAGTTCTACGCCGCGGGCAGCATCGTCAAGTACACCAACGGCCTCTACTACGTCGCCGAGCACGACAACCCGGGCTACGACCCGGTCATCAGCACCTGGTACTGGGAGCCGTACACCTGCGGGACGAACCCGCCGACCACCACGACCAACCCGCCGACCACCACGACCAACCCGCCGGCGACCGGTGGCTTCGTGGTGAGCGAGACCCAGTTCAACCAGATGTTCCCGAGCCGGAACCCCTTCTACACCTACGCCGGCCTCACCGCGGCGCTGAACGCGTACCCGGGCTTCGCGAAGACCGGCAGCGACACGGTCCGCAAGCAGGAGGCGGCGGCCTTCCTGGCCAACGCCAACCACGAGACCGGCGGCCTGGTGCACGTCGTCGAGCAGAACCAGGCGAACTACCCGCACTACTGCGACGCGGGTCAGCCCTACGGGTGCCCCGCCGGCCAGGCGGCCTACTACGGCCGCGGTCCCATCCAGCTCAGCTGGAACTTCAACTACAAGGCGGCGGGCGACGCGCTCGGCCTCCCGCTGCTGACCAACCCGTGGCTCGTGCAGAACGACGCCTCGGTCGCCTGGAAGACCGCCCTCTGGTACTGGAACACGCAGAACGGTCCGGGCACCATGACGCCGCACGACGCGATGGTCAACCAGCGCGGCTTCGGCGAGACGATCCGCAGCATCAACGGGTCGCTGGAGTGCGGCGGGCGCAACCCGGCGCAGGTCCAGAGCCGGGTCGACGCCTACAACCGGTTCGTCGGCGTCCTCGGCGTGCCGGCGGGCGGCAACCTGTACTGCTGAGACCGGTGCCGGTGGGCGACGACCTGCATCGCCCACCGGTGCGCACGGGGAGGGGGCCGCGAGTCAGGACGCGGCCCCCTTTCCCGTTCCCGGGAGGTTCCGTCCCCGGGGTTCCGGTTCCCCCGTTCACGGTCGGGGACGCGCGCGGTTGGGCCACCCGGTTCACGACCTTGACCCGGATGACGTTCCCGATTATGGTCTAGACCACGTCGCGTTACGTCACTTCGTGTTCGCACGGCGTGACGTTGCGCGTGATCCGGCCGCCGCGGATTTGGAACCCTGCCTTGGGGACCCTCACCTCGGGTCCCCTCCGAAGGAGCTGGACACATGAACCTCAAGCGCAAGCTCGCGGCGGTGCTCGCCGGCGTGGGCATCGCACCGTTCATCGTCGTGGTGTCAGCGGGAACGGCAAGCGCGCACGGCTACATCTCCTCGCCGCCCAGTCGGCAGGCGATGTGCGCGCAGGGCCGCGTCGCGGACTGCGGCCCCGTCGTCTACGAGCCGCAGAGCGTGGAGGGCCCGAAGGGGCAGCGCAACTGCCACGCGGGGATCAGCCAGTTCGCCCCGCTGAGCGACGACAACAAGGCGTGGCCGACCACCTCGGTCGGCGGCACGGTGGCGTTCAACTGGACGCTCACCGCCCGCCACTCCACCAGCACGTGGGAGTACTACGTCGGCGGCACCCGCATCGCCGAGTTCAACGACGGCGGCAAGCAGCCCGGCGCCACCGTCACGCACAACGTGAGCCTCGGCGGTCGCACCGGCCGGGTCAAGCTGCTGGCCATCTGGAACATCGCCGACACGCCCATGGCGTTCTACTCCTGCGTCGACCTCCAGGTCGGCGGTGGCGGCACCCCGCCGACCACCACGACGACGACCCCGCCGCCGGCGACCACCACGACCACCCGGCCGCCGACGACCACGACGCAGCCCCCGGCGGGCGGCACGTGGGCGCCGAACACCGCGTACGCGGTCGGCGCGCAGGTGACCTACGGCGGTGCGGCCTACCGCTGCGTCCAGCCCCACACGTCCCTCGTGGGCTGGGAACCGCCGAACACCGCGGCGCTGTGGCAGAAGCTGTAGCCGCCCGGTGACACCGGCCCGTCCGCGCCTCCCTGTCACGGCGCGGGCGGGCCTCCCCGTCCCTGAAGAGGAGGACGACCCCGTGCGACGCCTCGCGGCCCTGCTGGCCGGAATGGTGGTCCTCACCGCGTGCGGCGGCGGTGGTTCGGCACCCGAACCCGCGGCCCCCGCGACCACCGCGGTGCAGACGAACGAGTTCAACGAGACCGACGTGATGTTCCTCCAGATGTCCGTGCCGCACCACCGCACCGGGCTGGAGATCGTGAGGATGGCCAAGGACCGCGAGGTGCGGCCCGAGGTCAGGACGCTCGCCGCGGCCATCGAGGTCACCCAGCTGTCCGAAGTGGACTCCATGTCCCAGTGGCTCGTGGACTGGGGCCGGCCGGAGGAGGCCGGTGACGACCCGCAGCTGCACGCAGGCCACGGCGGCGACCACTCGACGAGCCCCGAGGCCGTCGCCGAACTGGCGGCCACGCCGTCGGGCGAGTTCGAGAAGGCGTTCCTGAACCTGCTCATCGGCCACCAGCACAACGCGGTGGCGATGGCGAAGCTGGAGAAGGAGGGCGGCGCCAACCCGCAGGCCAAGGACCTCGCCGACCGGATCTTCGAGTCCCGCACCGCGCAGATCGCGCAGATGCTCGGCTACCTGGACTAGCGGTCCGGGCGCTGAAGGGCTGCGCTGGAAGGCTGCGCTGGAAGGAAAGGCTGCGCGCTAGAGGGCCAGCTCCAGCCGGCTGGTGAAGCGGCGGTGCTCGCCGGTCACCGGGTCGGTGAACTCCAGCACCTTCGCCAGCAGCTGGAGCGGGTCGCGGAAGTCGTCCAGCGGCTTCTCCCGCAGCACCGGGTAGAAGTCGTCGTTGCGGATCGGCACGCCCAGCGACGCCATGTGCAGGCGCAGCTGGTGCGTGCGGCCCGTGGTGGGCAGCAGGCGGTACCGCGCCCAGCCGTCCCGGTGCCCGACCAGCTCCACGCGCGTCTCCGCGTTCGGCGGACCGGGCACCTCCTGCGCCGTGATCACGCCCTTGACCTTCACGATGCGGCTCGTCACCGTGCGCGGCAGCTCCAGCGCGGGGTCGTGCGGCGCGACGGCCTCGTACTCCTTGCGCACCACGCGGTCCTTGAACATCGTCTGGTACTTCCCGCGCAGCGCGGGGTCCACGACGAACATCACCAGCCCCGCCGTGACGCGGTCCAGCCGGTGCGCCGGGCTCAGCCGCGGCAGGCCCAGGCCCGTCCGCAGCCGCACCAGCGCCGTCTCCACCACGTGGCTGCCGCGCGGGATGGTGGCCAGGAAGTGCGGCTTGTCCACCACCAGGATCGCGTCGTCGCGGTGCACGACCCCGATCTCGAACGGCACCGGCACCTCGTCCGGCAGGTCGCGGTGGAACCACACCGACGAGCCGGGCACGTAGGCGGCGTCCGGCGGCAGCGGGCCGTGCAGGTCGTGGACCATCCCGTCGGCGAGCATGGCGTCGATGCGCTCGGGCGCCACCCGGGGCAGCCGCTCGACCAGGTGGTCGCGCACCGTCGCCCACGTGCCGTCCGGCGGCAGCCGCAGGCGCGCCGGGTCGAGGCCGTGGCGCTGCTCCAGCAGCGCCGGCCGCTGCTTGCGCCTCACCGGCCGTGCCCCGTCGTCCCGTGCCCCGTCGTGCCGTGCCCCGTCGCCACGGACCTCGTCGCCCCGGGTCCCGTCCTCGTCCGCCTCATCGGGCGGGGAGCTTACGCCGCGCCGGTGAACCGCGGCTGGTAGCCCAGGGCGGTGAACATGCCGGTCAGCATCTTGCGGGTGTTCTCGTCGGCCCGCCCGGTGAGGCCGGACTCGCGGGCCGCGTCGGCGATCTTCTGCTCGGCGGCCACGTAGAACTGCTGCTGGTCCTGGGTCTCCACGAGCGAGGCGAGCCGGTCGAACAGGCCGCGCTCCTGGGCGAAGACGTAGCAGCGGTCCTGCGCCAGGTTCGGCTTGTCCAGGGTCGCGCCGGGCAGCGACAGCTCCACCGTCTTCTTCTCCGCGTCGACATCGAGCGCGTCCTCGGCGAGACCGGAGAAGTCGACGTAGGCGTTGACCGTGCCGGCCGCGACGAACAGGGTGCGCTGACCCGCGAGGGCCGCGGGGACGTAGCGGACGTCCTTCTCGATGTCGAGCACGACCTGGAAGTCACCCGCCGCCGCGTGGTACTGGCTCAGGTCGCGCAACGACCGGAGGAGCGCCGGCCCGCTGCGGTCCACCGTGTCGGTGCCGAACCGGGGCACGACGACCAGGGCCCCGACCAGGACCAGGACCCCGACCACCGCCGCCACCGCCGCACCGATGCGCCACTTCATGGCCGGGGCATACCCAATCGGGTTACCAGGGAACCCGCTCGCCGTCGCGGAAGAAACCCCCGGTGGGGCCGTCGTCGGGCAGGGTCGCGGCCCACACCACGCCCGCCGCGCCGTCCGCGACCGGCCGCCCGCCCGCGCCGCCCATGTCGGTCGCGACCCAGCCGGGGCACACCGCGTTGACCCGGAAGTCGGGCAGTTCGGCGGCCAACATCAAGGTCAGGGCGTTGAGGGCGGCCTTGGACGTGCCGTACGCGGGGGTGCCGCCGCCCATCGTCGCGAGGGAGCCCGCCCCGCTGGAGACGTTCACGACCCGGGCGTGGTCGCTCAGCCGCAGCAGGGGCAGCAGTGCGAGGGTCGTGCGCCACGGCCCGTAGAAGTTCGTCTCCACGGCCTCCCGCACGATCGCCAGGTCGGCGGAGGACGCCCGCTGCCAGGAGTCGTAGTGCACGGCCGCGTTGTTCACCAGCACGTCGACGCGGCCGTGCCGCCGGGTCAGGTGCGCGGCCAGGTCGGCCGCCGACGCGTCGTCGGTCACGTCGAGCGGGTGGTGGTCCACGCCGAGCGCCCGCGCGGCGGACGCCGCCTTCGCCGGGTCGCGGGCGGTCAGCACCACCTCGTGCCCCCGGGCGGCCAGTTGGCGGCACACCTCCAGGCCGATGCCCCGGTTCCCGCCCGTCACGACCGCCAGCGCCATGCCGACCCCCTTCGTCCTCGTCATTCTCCGTCACCGCGCTCACGCGAACGTGCAAACGGGGGTCACACGCACGTGACGTGTGCGGGGGCGGTCGGCGGGAACCCGGCGGTGGTCGGCGTGCGTGCGCCGCCCCGTGGAGGAACCCATGACCGTCATCGACGCCGTGCGCAGCGACCTCGACTCGGTCCGCGCCGACGTGGACTCCGTGATCGTCGACTTCCTGGCCGAGCAGGCGCGCCTCGCGCCCGACCCCTGCCTGCCACCGCTGGTGGAGGTGCTGTCCGAGTTCGTCACCGGTGGCAAGCGCTTGCGGCCGTTGTTCTGCCACAGCGGGTTCCTCGCGGCGGGCGGCTCGCCCGGCGACCCGGCGCTGCTGCGGACGGCCGCCGCGCTGGAGCTGTTCCACACCTTCGCGCTGATCCACGACGACGTCATGGACCACTCGGCGCTGCGCCGGGGCCGGCCGACCGTGCACCGGCTGCTCGCCGAGCGGTTCGGCGACGCCCGCGGTGCGCGCCGGTTCGGCACCAGTTCGGCGATCCTGCTCGGCGACCTGTGCCACTCCTGGTCCGACGAGCTGCTGCGCCGCGCCGAGGACGCCGCCGGGCCGCAGCCCGCCGTGCGGGAGCTGCTGCACACCATGCGCACCGAGCTGGTCGCCGGGCAGTACCTCGACCTGGTGGGGGCGGCGCGGCCGAACGCCGACCCGGTGCGCGCGGCGTGGCGGGTGGTCCGCCTCAAGACCGCCCGGTACACCGTGGAGCTACCGCTGCGCATCGGCGCCGCGCTGGCTGGCGGGGACCCGGCGCTGGCGCGGGCCTGCGGCGCGTACGGCCGGCCGGTGGGGGAGGCGTTCCAGCTGCGCGACGACCTGCTCGGCGTGTTCGGCGACCCGCTGGTCACCGGGAAGCCCGCCCTGGACGACCTGCGCGACGGCAAGCCGACCGTGCTGATGGCGCTGGCGTGGCAGCAGGCCACGCCCGGTCAGCGGGACGTCATCTCGGCCCTGCACGGCGACCCCGACCTGGACCACGAGCGGGCCGAGCTGCTGCGCGACGTGGTCCGGGCGACCGGCGCGGCCGAGCGGGCCGAGCAGCTGATCTCGGTGCGCGTCGACCGGGCGCTGAGCGCGCTGCGGACCGCCGCGATGGACCAGGCCGCGAAGCCGCTGCTGGCCGAGCTG